>CAZORZ010000240.1:0-2937 GCA_964582255.1 uncultured Gammaproteobacteria bacterium
TTCATTTTTGGCAAAAAAATAAGCTTGAGTTAGTATCGGTGAGTATTGGGCACGGAACATCAACAGGACAACCATCCGTCTCTATGTTATTGGGGTTCAGCGAGCAAGCAAAGACTTATGGCAAATGGTTACAATGTCAGTTAGAGCAGGATTTCTCAGATCGGTTGCTCACTCATTTTAAATACATAGATGCAAAGCAAGTTGCGGCTCTGTTACCTTTAGTGTTAAAAAACTCGAAAAATATTGTGCCATGTGACGCTTATATTGAAGGGTTTAAAGGGTTTGAATATGCCTTACCAAACTTGAGAAAATGGCTATTTGAAAGGTTAAAAAATAAATTAGAAAATGTGAAACAGCAGGATTTATTAATAAAAGCTATTTTGCAATACCATGATTGGCCTAAGCTGGCATTAGAATTTCAATATAGCGGTAAAAAGGAGTTAAACCGCGCGATTAAAGCAGCGTTAAAAGATGCTTTTGATAAAAAAGCATAAGTTATCATTAAGTGAAGAAGCGGCTTAATGGGATATTAGGTCATAGGGACATAGTTAGGCAGTTGTTGAATATTCTTAATCCAGCGTTGAATGGCAGGGTATTCAGCTAAATCAAAACCACCCTCATCAGCCACATGGGTGTATCCATATAATGAAATATCAGCAATGCTTAAGTGATTGCCGACAAGATAAGGAGAATGCAGTAGTTGTTGCTCCATAACGGCTAGGGCTTTATGACCGCCTTCTTGTTTAGCCGTATATTCATCTTTTTTATTGTCTGGCAGGCCAAGATACTTTGCAATAAATCGGGCGACTGCAATATATGGCTCATGGCTATATTGTTCAAAAAACTGCCATTGTAATATCTTTGCACGGTTAAATGGCTCGTTTGATAATAACGGGCTGGCATCCGCTAAGTAATTTAAAATAGCATTAGACTCAGCAATAAAAGAGCCATCACCACATTCTAATAATGGAATTTGCCCCATAGGATTTTTGCCTAAATAGCTGACTGTTTTCGTTTCATTTTTTAAAATATCGACGTCAATCCATTCATGCTCAATCTGAAGTAATGACATTAACAGCTTAATTTTGTAACAATTACCTGATTGATAATCACCGTATATTTTAAACATGAATTAGCTCAAGGTTTTGGGGTTAAATTTTCCCCCGTTTTTAATTCGATTAAGTTGCCGATGAGTGCATATTGACCATCCTTAGTAACATAAATTGTGCTGCCGTTGACGGTAATTTGATAAAGCTGCTTATCGGCAGTTAACACTGCTTTAGGTAATGTGTTAATACCTAATCGTTGCTTTAACGGATTAAAAATAGGATTGGTTTCAATTTGTGTTGTTGATGAATTAGAGGGAGGAGGAAAGCGTTCGCTCCATTTTTTATATAAATCATCATCCCATTGCGATTGAAAAAAGGCAATCGCACTGTCTCGCTGTTGCGTTGTTAATACGTTCTCAAAAGAGGGCATCATTCCACCAATTTTAGTGCCTCCATCTCTTAACGAACCTCTTAGCGAATCTAAGCTGTGATGCCAAGCATGAGCCGAGCCATTTAATGGAGGTGGGGGATAGAATCCATTGGCATCTTTTTGTTTCCAATTTGGTGTCGATTCAGCTTGAGTGCCGTGGCAAACAGCGCAGTTTTGCTTAAAAACTTGAGTGCCTTGAATACGTTGTTGTTCGCTATACCAACGCTGTTGCGGTGCAGCCATTATAGCAGTGCTAACGACACAAAGTAGTGTAACGCGAATTAAGAATTGAGCTGTCATAGAAACCTCTAGTGAGTTTTTAGGGTTATAGTTTTGTTATGGAAGGTGATTTCAGCCTTGCCACGTTTTGTTATGTAGGCATTGAGTGTATTTTGGTCAATATAGTTCAATTTTATATTCATGTTAAAGTCACGATAACTTAAAGCGGTTTGCGTATCATGAGCATGGGCAGGAGGAAAATACAACACAAGCTGTTCGCCTTTTTTAACCTTAAAGGTTTGATTTGATCGAGTAATTTTAACGATACGAGCATTCAGTTTTTTGGTATGAAATGACCAGTTAAGTTGATGTTGTTTTAGCGTATCTAAGTCGGTGTATTTAACCGAAGCTAGGTATTGAGTATTCCAGTCAAAACGATGCTCTAAAAATAGCGCATGTTGAAATTCAGTAAATTGTTGATTAGGGTCATTGTCTTTACTCATTAAGGTAATTGGCTTTAACGCTTCGTCTGCTTCGGCAGGGCGCAAAGTAAAAGAAGTGACTTGCGGTGCTTTAGTAAAATAAGCAGGATTAAATTGAATGGAGATGGGATAGGATGACACGCCATGATGAGGTAGTGGATCAGGGCTTTCTTCATAGAAAACAGGGAGTACATTGCGCGCGTTTTTACTGGGCCAAAGCACAATTTTTGCATTTAAAAGCCGAGATTTATGCTTAAGCTCAACGACTTGTTTTTTATCAAGGCGCTGCTTTTCATCGACGCATATTTCAAAATTGTACTCGCCATAACCCTTAAAAGGAGGTTGCTGACACAGGGTAGATAGTTTTTCATTACCCATAACATAGACATAAGAATGAATGCCGCCATTCTTATGTCCAATCCCTATTTCATTATTGTATAGATCTAAAAAACCAAAGCGATGGTAAATAGCACTCATTAGGCTATCAATAGGATTGTAAAAACTATTATCACCCATTTTGGAAGTAACGTTTTCACTGACTAAGCGATTTTGATAGTGTGCCTTTAGCGCACGTTCACTGACCCATTCGCCAGTATAATGAATAAAACCACGTTGTTGCCGATGCCCATGTTTATTATTAGCAGTTAAATAATTTGCGTGATTTTGAGCGCTGTCAGCCAGGTTTTGATTCCATTTAAACGGTGCCACTTGGGCATCGACTCTGAGTTGATTTAGATATTGAAAATCATTATCAATA
>CAZORZ010000241.1:0-2936 GCA_964582255.1 uncultured Gammaproteobacteria bacterium
TTCATTTTGAGTATAAAGCCAATTTTTTTGTGAATCTATTTATAGGTTAAATAGCTTCCGAGTTTCATTCTTTCAGAGGGGAGTTCATGTTTATATTTATTATCGTTTTCTAATGCAGAACGGTATAAACCCTCTTCATATTAAGAACGAGTGAACATAATTAGAAATTTTTTAAGTATATTAGCTGTTTTTTATAAGAAAGTTTTCTTTTAATGCCATTCACCAAGCAGTTTAAATATAGGTATGAATCTTTTGCCGGGGGTCTAGGAATTCAAAAAACAAAGGAGTGGTGTCAAATGGTAAAGACAAAGGAGTGGTGTCAAATGGTAAAGACAAATGAGGAGAAAAGTAGTGTTGTGGCCGAGGATGGTGCAGTTAAGGTTGAGGATAGTGCTAAAAAGCATAAGGACGACCCCCCTGAAAGAAACGGAGTAAGAGTACGAGAAAAAGAATTATTGGAAGTCTTTTTCCCTAGTGGTAAAAAGAAATGTGAAACACAAACAAAAAATAAAACCGAAGACAAGAATGAGAAAAGAAGTTGGAACAGGATATATTTCCACAATACACTGGAACTATCGTATGATAAGAAAATAGAACTATTCAACAAGCTATTATTCGCAGAGTATTTCGATGCCTATAAATTTGTTGGCGGTGATATGAGTAGATACGTAAGTATCTATAATGATGAAAGAAAATATTATGAATGTAAAAAATGTTTTAGTACCTATCGTAAACTAACCGGCAAAGAGACAAATGCGGATCATTTTTGGGGACGAATTGTTCCCGCAATTACAAAAGCAAAAGTAGGAGATTTTGTTGTAGTAAATCCAAAAACTAACTGTCAACATAAGAAAGTTATGGTCGGCAGAATAGGGCAGGTCATCGAGACTCCTCCTGAATTTGATGGCTATAATGTCCTTTCAGTTAATTTTATTTTCCCCGAGCTTAATAATTTGGACATCCCACACCATTTTTTCAAAGGAGCTTTGGAGGGACTAGAAATTGTTCGTAAAGTTAAATTTGGCAATCCTGAGCAGGAAAAAAATATACGAAGCAAATTGCATAAGCAGGAGGGACAACCGGTTACAAGCTATGAAATAAAACTACTTGAAAACGAACTTAGTTTTGTAGAAATCGAGTACCAAAAATTCGAGCCTGATATAGCAGAGGAGTTATTTAGTTTAAGGCAATTAAAAATAATTTGAAGGAGATGGTTCTATGTTTGGAGTTGTAGTTACCTCAAAAAAGAATAAGAAGATTTACCGGTTCGAGACCAGAGAGCAAGCCGAAGAAAAGTTGGCTACAGTTAAAGGCAAAAACAAGCACCTGATCAGCCTGACAAAGCCCATTTTCCCGGAGGCTGGTTTCAAACTAAAGAAGGGAAGTAGGCTCTGGTGTTCTGTTTGTGGTGAGATACGTGAGTTTGGCTTCAAAGCTGCACACAAGACGTTAGGTGCGGGAAATTGCGAGGTTTGCGGTATCTCAACCTCGGAATTCTATATCCGGAAAATTAATAAATTATGGTAGGTGATCAATATGGCTTCAAAGGATGTTAAGGCTACTATCGAAGCAAGGCGAAAAAAAATCAAAAGTGCTGCTGATGCTGAGATAGAGCAGAAGAAAGCAGACTCAAAGGAGGGTAAATTCCTTTCTCTTATTGAAGAAATATTGATATTAATTTATTGGTTTACTTTTGTTGGTGGTATGCTTTGGATAGCCAACAAGATTCTTTCCCGGGTTCTTACGTAAAAGGTTTGACAAGTCTTGTATATTTTTGTAACATGTATCTAGCAGAGTTTATCTGCTATCTATCTCCGCTCAGCGGACTTGTTTCAAAACCCTCGCTCAGCAGGCTTGTCTATACTATTATTCCCACACTGTGGGTATGTTAAATTCATTTTGCGAAAGAACCTGCTAATTTTTGGCAGGTTTTTTATTTTACTGACCAGGTAACTGGCAGTATAAAAAAGAAAGGATGGTAATTACTATGAGAAAACAGTATGAATTGGAACAGGCGTTAGGAAGCAGAGATCCCAAAAGAGTAGTTTCAGTAATTGATTCAGTCAGGAATGATTACGAGAGGTCGGCTAAGCCATTTATAGCAATGAAACACCAGTACGCAAAAGCCCGAGCCAACCAATTAACGGAAAATGAACGAGGCTTTAAGGCAACATGGGGTATCCTCACAGAAGAGGAAAAACAGAGGTCGCTTCAAGATGAGCAAACAAAAACCTATATCAATGAAATGACCTCCAAAGTAACCAAGAAAGAGCAAATGCAACCGGACGAGGAACTTCGGACAGCCGATAAAATGTTCGAGCAGTTAAAACCTCGGCTCTTTGAGTTTTTGGAAGCTGAATTAATATTCCAGATGCTCTTAAGGCTTAAAGAACAACTACTTGCTACCAAAGACCCAGAGAAAATTGATGAAATTTTTGATGTCGGTGTAGGAAGCAGGTTAAGGGCAAAACTGGCGAGCTAATTTTTGGTGTAGTAAAAAATTATAAATACTAGATGAAAGAAGGCCATCTTTAGGGATGGCCTTCTCTATTGAAAAAATACCCAAAACCGGGAGGCTATACGCAGCCCGGTTTGCCGGGTTTTTGTATAGCTTCCCTCCGAAAGGAGGAAAGCCAGATGAAAAAAGCGATTTTAACGATGGGATTGCCCGGAGCAGGTAAAAGCCATGTACTGAGAAATAATTACAACCTGAATGGGTATGTGGTTATTGATCCGGACGAGATCAAGAAAGAGCAGCCGGATTACAGCGATAACCACCCAGAGGTTTACCACGAGTGGTCAAAGAAAGAAGCTGATTTTAGAATAGCGAAAGCTATTCATGAAAGTAAAAATCTAGTAATTGATGGTACGGGCACAAACGTAGAGAAGATGTATTCACGGATTCAAACACTTCAAGCCGCAGGTTACGAGGTAGA
>CAZORZ010000242.1:0-2921 GCA_964582255.1 uncultured Gammaproteobacteria bacterium
GGCAAAAAGGTGAATATGGTGGCAACACTAGCACCAATGAAACCCGCCAGGGGTAACATATCAGGCCCCAAAATTTCTTTTGTCCAGCCACCCACAAAACCGACAAAGGCGACAATCATAATCAGTGGGCCAGGGGTGGTTTCCCCCAGTGCTAATCCGTCAATCATTTGAGTGCCGTTTAACCAACCAAATTGTTCAACTGCACCTTGATAAACATAGGGTAAAACGGCATAAGCACCACCAAAGGTGACTAAGGCTGCCTTAGTGAAGAATATACCCATTTGAGTAAAGGTGCCTTCCCAGCCATAGTTGAATACTAATATTGCCAAGACAGCGAAGCCAATGCTTAAGCCAACTAAAGCAAAACTAATAAAACGGCTCCACTTAAATAAAGCATGTTCAGGTACAGGCGTATCATCATCAATAATTGCCACGCCATAAATTTTACCAGATGCGCCATGGCCAGCACCTGCTTTGAATAGCTCAGGGGCAAAGCGTGAGCCAATAAACGCGATGCTGCCAGCTGCCAAAACTATGTAAGGAAATGGGATAGTAAAAACAAAAATAGCGATAAAAGCTAAAACTGCCATAACTCGCAATACATTGTTGCGTAGGGCTTTAGAGCCAATTCGATAAGCAGCAAAAACCACAATAGCGGTCACGGCTGGTTTAATGCCATATAAAATACCAGATACCGCGCTGACATCGCCAAAAGCAAGATATACCCAAGTAAGGCCGCTTAAAATGAATAAAGACGGCAAGACAAATAGAAATCCTGCTGCTATCCCACCCCAAACGCCATGCATAAGCCAACCAATATAGGTGGCAAGCTGTTGTGCCTCTGGCCCTGGTAACACCATGGTGTAATTTAGCGCATGTAAAAAACGGTGTTCAGAAATCCAACGGCGGTTTTCGACTAATTCTTGGTGCATCATGCTAATTTGCCCAGCAGGGCCACCAAAGCTGATGAAACCTAATTTAAACCAATACAATAATGCTTGGCTAAAGGAAACGGGATCAGGTTTTTGGGATGTATTTTCTACAGTGTTAGACATAATGCTTGGTCAATGGAATTTGTGCGAAGCTAACGTGTTTAAGGCGTTGAGGCAATGAGTTATTGGTTCAGATCCATTTCTTTCCAGTTGTTTTTTATAGCCATTGCTTTGAGTTTTAGGTCGGGGTTAACGACAATGGGGTGGTCAACTATTTTTAATAAAGGAGAGTCATTAATGGAGTCAGTATAAAAATAGCTGCCTTTTAAATTTTCATTGTGTTTTTTCATCCATTCTTCTAATGCTTTAATCTTTCCAGCTTGAAACGTAGGTGTGCCGAGATAATTTCCAGTGTATTTATTATTCATAATTTCAGGTTCAGTCGACAGTAAGTTCGGAATATTGAGTAGCTTAGCTATAGGAGCAGTGACAAATTTATTGGTCGCACTAATAATCATTAAGGTATGTTTTTTGTCGCTATGATGCTGAATAAGCTTGGGCGTGCTTTTTGCTATTTTGGGTTTTATTTTAGTGAGAACAAAGTCTTCTCGCCACTCATTCAGCTGAGCAATAGGGTGTTGGGTTAATGGTTTTAATGAGAAACTGAGAAACGCATCAATGTCTAACACGCCATTTTTATAGTCGTCATAAAACTGATCATTCTTTTTTTTGTAATAGTCGGGTTCGACAATGCCATTTTCAACAAGGTATTCACCCCATAAATAGTCGCTGTCATCGTTTAATAAGGTGTTATCTAAGTCAAAAATTGCGAGTGTCATAGTGAAAATCTTAAAAGTGTGTAAAGATAAGATAATAATCTAATTTAAGAGATATATCTAAGTGATTGATATTGATGGCTATCGAGCCAATGTCGGCATTATAATTTGCAATGAACAAGGGCAAGTTATGTGGGCTAAAAGAGTAAACCAAGATGCTTGGCAATTCCCCCAAGGCGGTGTCGATGCTAATGAAGATGCTACCGCAGCAATGTATCGTGAATTATGGGAAGAAACAGGCTTAAAGGCTGAACACGTATCTGTCCTTAAAGAAACTGATACGTGGTATCGCTATAAATTACCCAAACGTATGATACGTAAAAACACATCGCCAGTTTGTATTGGGCAGAAACAAAAGTGGTTTTTGCTTAAATTGCATGCAGCAGAAGACAATATTGATTTAGCCGCTTCTAAAAAACCTGAGTTTGACGACTGGAAGTGGGTTGATTTCTGGCAGCCTGCAAAAGAGGTGGTCAGCTTTAAACGACGTGCGTATCAATGTGCTTTAAATGAGTTACATCGTTTTCTTCCGGCACAGACACAATAATCAATGGTTTCTCAAGCGGACACTTTGCAAAAACTTATCCATGATGTTGATCATGCGAAAGATTTGTCGTGTGCGTTAGATATTCTAGTTGAGAAAGTCAGTGAGTTTTTAGAAGCGGCTGTTTGTTCTGTTTATCTTATTCAGGATGATGGAAATAGGCACAAAGAATTAATACTCAAGGCCAATAAAGGTTTCTCTGCTGATGCCGTTAATTTTGTTAAATTAAAAGTTGGTGAGGGATTGACGGGTCGTATCGCAGAGCTATCTGAGTCACTAAATCTCGTTGATGCTAGGCTTCATAAGCAGTTTTATAATTTTTCAGAAATACAAGAAGATGATTGTGTCGCGTTTTTAGGTGTGCCGATTATTGAACGTGCAGAAGTACTAGGCGTGCTTGTGGTACAAAAAAAACAGGGACAATTTACCGACGAGCATGAGGCTTTTTTAACGACACTAGCTAGTCGGTTGTCTAGCGCTATTTTAACTGCGAAAAACTCAGGTGATTTACAGCAGAAATTTGAAGCATCTGGTGGTTCAATTGATTTAATGGGTGCTCCAGGCTCGCCTGGCATCTCTATTGGTCATGCTGTTATTTTACTTGATAAT
>CAZORZ010000243.1:0-2896 GCA_964582255.1 uncultured Gammaproteobacteria bacterium
TGTAAGCAGTTGGATATGTCCTGTGCTGCTCACCATGAAACGAACTATATTAGAGTTTTCTAATATAGTCAACTGCTAATATTAAAAAAATATTGAATAAGTTTTAACGGTGTTATTATTAGCCCATCAAATAACCACAACTTTAATATTCAACAGTTTATATTTTGGCCTCACTATTTAAATCCACCTTTATTGTTAGCTTAATGACGATGATCTCTCGTGTGCTTGGGCTAGCGCGCGATATAGTGATTGCTCGCTTTTTCGCGTCAGGTTTTGAGGCGGATGCATTTTTCGTGGCGTTTAAAATCCCTAATTTTATGCGTCGTTTATTTGCTGAAGGTGCATTTTCTCAAGCTTTCGTCCCTGTATTAACAGAATACAAAAACAAACAACCGATTGAAGTCACTAAGGCTTTTGTTGGGGCTGTGATGGGCACTTTGGGTGTGTTTTTGTTTGTTATCGTGCTGATAGGGGTGTTGTGTGCACCGTTGTTGGTGTCAGTGTTTGCGGCTGGTTTTTATGATCAGCCCGAAAAATTTAATCTGACGGCTGATTTATTGCGCCTAACCTTTCCTTATATATTCTTAATTTCAATGACTGCTTTAGCGGGTGGTATTTTAAATACATGGAAACAGTTTGCGGTGCCTGCCTTCACCCCTGTGCTGCTTAATGTTTCACTCATAGGCTGTATTTTATACTTAACGCCTTATTTGGATATTCCCATTCATGCCCTAGGTTGGGGTGTGTTGCTGGCAGGCGTGTTGCAGTTGGCTTTTCAGCTACCCTTTTTATATAAGTTGGGTTTATTGCCGAAACCACGTTGGGCTTGGAAAGATAGAGGTGTTAAAAAAGTAGTTAAGCTAATGGCGCCTATCATCTTTGGCTCGTCTGTCGCGCAAATAAATTTGTTGTTTGATACGTTTATAGCATCGTTTTTAGTCACTGGCAGCGTGGCATGGCTGTATTATGCTGATCGTTTACTCGAGTTTCCCTTGGGTGTGTTTGGCATTGCCTTGGCAACGGTGGTGCTGCCTTATCTATCTGAGTCACATGTTAAAAAAGAAAGTGTCGATTTTAAGCGAACGCTTGCATGGGCAATGCACATAGCTATGCTGATAGCGCTACCTGCAACAGTAGGCTTATTGCTATTGGCATCACCTATTTTAGCGACTTTATTTCAATATGAAGCATTCACTGCTAACGATACTTATATGTCGGGTCTTAGTTTAATGGCTTATAGTCTTGGCTTGCCTGCATTTATCGCGATAAAGATTTTAGTGAATGGTTTTTTTGCGCGCCAAGATACCAAGACCCCAGTGAAAATAGGTGTGTATGCCTTGCTATTTAATATGGTGTTAAATGTCATTTTTGTCATGAGCATGATAAAGGCTGATTATATTGCACCTCATGTGGGTTTGGCCTTAGCAACGACTGGGTCTGCGTACTTAAATGCGGGGTTATTGGCATATTATTTACGCAAGCAAGGGCTGTTGAGCATTGAATGGTCGATGTTTAAACCTGTTGCGCGTTTATTGTTAGCAGTGTTAGCAATGGCCGCAATGATTCATTTTAGCCTGCCAGCCTTAGAAATCTGGTCAAATTGGTTATGGCATGATCGCGTATTACAGTTGTTTTTAGTCATTGTTCAAGCCATGCTGGTTTATGTGGCAGTGTTGGTGATATTTGGTTTTCGTATGGCAGATTTAAGGCGTGCCAAATAATGAAATTTATCCGAGGTCTCAATCAATTAACGAAATCACTTGATGGTTGTGTGATGACCATTGGTAATTTTGATGGTGTGCATTTGGGTCACCAAGCCGTGATAACACAAGTAAAGCGCATAGCGGCTGAAAAAAATGTAGCGTCATTAGTGATGATTTTTGAGCCGCAGCCGTTAGAGTTTTTTGCACCGTCTCAAGCACCAAAACGCTTATATCGCTTGCGAGAAAAAATTATTGCGCTGCAAGAATTGGATGTTGATTATTTGTTTTGTGTACCGTTTAATGCAGATTTTTCACAGCTTAGTGCTAAACAGTTTGTATTGGATTACTTGATTAAAGCCTTAAATGTCCAACATATTGTGGTGGGTGATGACTTTTGTTTTGGTAAAAACCGTGGTGGTAATTTTAATTTATTGCAAACAATGGCCGTCCAACATCATTTTACAGTGCAAAATACCTCGACTATTTTGCAGCAAAATGAACGCGTCAGTAGTACTAAAATCAGACGATTAATAGCTGCTAATCAATTTGCAGAAGTGACTGAATTATTAGGCAAGCCTTATGCTATAAATGGCAAGATAAGCCATGGCAAAAAGCTTGGAAGAGACATTGGGTTTCCAACCATTAATATTCGTATTGCTGATATTCCGGTGATAGTTGAGGGAATATTTGCAGTTCAAGTCAAAGGCCTAGATAATGTCGCGTCTGCGCGGCCAATTAATGGTGTTGCTAGCATTGGCACACGACCCACCGTAAAAGGGGATGGCGTATTGTTAGAAGTGTATCTCTTTGATTTTAATCAAGATGTATACGGAAAAAGGGTCAGTGTTGAATTTTTAACTCGACTTCGTGAAGAACAAGACTTTGTTTCGATAGACGTGCTTATCAAACACATCGAGCAAGATGTAAAAATTGCTAAAGAATTCTTTAAAGCTATTTAACCATAGTTTTCTAACACCTTTATATATTTGGATTAACCGTGACTGATTACAAACAGACTTTAAACCTCCCTCAAACTGATTTCCCGATGAAGGGGAATCTTGCCAATCGTGAACCTGCGCGATTAAAGAATTGGACAGATAACGACCTATACGGAAAAATTCGTGAGGCGCGCAAAGGTGCTAAAACATTTATTTTGCATGATGGCCCTCCCTATGCGAATGGCAGTATTCATA
>CAZORZ010000244.1:0-2895 GCA_964582255.1 uncultured Gammaproteobacteria bacterium
AAAAGTTTTTCAGTAATGGGTCGTGCATAAAGTTAAATGAAGCGGCTTTGGCCGCTTCAATGACAACTTATCCACTACGGTAGATAAGCACTAACTCGTTATTAGAAAACTAAAAAAGCAGCCTAGGCTGCTTTTTTTTGTCCAGGAAATCGTTAAATATTCCTAGAAAGACAGATGTCACTATTACCTGCATTGAGCATAGATTTAGGGAAGTTAGTAAAGCATTGCCATTCTATTTGGGTGTTGCCCATCACTGGTTCGGGATAGAGCCAAAGTTGTTTTTGGTTGCCAAAAACAGAGTTTAATTGGACTTTAATGCGCCCCTTCTTATCTAATATTGTTTTGTTGATTAAAGAGCTTTTGAGGCTTTCTGGCTTTAGCTTAATGGCATGAAAAGACTCAGGCCATACGCCTGCTTGCATATAAAATTGAGTCATTTTACTTTTTATGGCAGTTAAGGAGCTGAGCACTTTGGATAAACGCGCTATAAAAATGGCTTTTTGTTGCGCTGTGCTGGGTTGTTCGGGATAGGCCTTAGCCTTTTGCAGGTCTTTTTGCGAAATAGCTTGGCTGGTTTTATAAGGTTTTAATTTTGTTTTACTCAGCTGCGTGGTGTTAGCAGGACACTTTTCATCGGCATAGCTAATGTCACCAAATAAATTCTGACATTTAACAATAGTCGCTGCGTGTAATTGCAGTGAATTGAAGGAAAGTGCTAAAAAGAGTAAATACTTCATGTCAGTGCTGCCAATTTTAATTTAATCGAGATACGAGTATCTTCGTACAGTGATAATAACGCAGGAATAACGAAGAGTATCAATAAAGTTGCAAAGCTTAAGCCAAAAGCAATAGATGTCGCCATAGGAATGAGGAATTGAGCTTGGCGCGATGTTTCAAACAACAGCGGCGTGAGTCCAGCGATGGTCGTGAGTGAAGTCAGCAATACGGCTCTTAAACGCTGACAAGATGCTTCGACCAAGGCGTCTTTCACACTGATGCCAGCGCGCTTAATTTGCTTATAAAAGCTGACTAAAATGATAGAGTCATTGACCACAATGCCAGACAGCGCAAAAAAGCCAAACAAGGATAAAATGGTCATGTTCATGCCCATTAGCCAATGACCTAAAATAGCACCTGTTAAGCCCAGTGGTATAGTGAGCATGACTAATAATGGCCAGCCGTAAGATGAGAAGACCCATGTCAGCACAAAATACATCAGTAACAATGCTAGCCAAACACCTAACGTCATATCGCTGAGTGTTTCCTTTTGGTTTTTTGCACGCCCGCCTAAGGTATATTGAATGCCATACTTTTGAGCTAAGTCAGGTAGCACCTGTTGTTTCAGGTCTTGGGTGATTTCTGAGGTGTTATTAACCGCAGCGTTAACACTCCCTGTGACTGAGACAGTTAAAAATCCATCGGCACGACGTAAGGTTTCAAAGCCTTGTTTAGCTTTCCAATGAGCGACGGTTTCTAGTGGCACAATATCGCCCGATGGCAGTTTGATGGGTAATGTTTGTAGGCTAGTTAAGCTGTTTTGTTCGGCTTCAGTTAATTGCAGTCGTACATTAATTTCTTCCACACCTTGTTGAAAGCGTTGCACTACGATACCTGAATAAGCATGCCGAATTTGCTGACCTAAGGATTGCGTGCTTAAGCCTAATGCCTTGCCTTCATCGGTTAAATCATAAATAAGCTGTTCGCGACCATAGGGTAAATCATCGTCTAAAGCACTCACGCCATCAATGCTTTTTAAGGCCTCTTGTAAGGAAAGTGCGGCTAATTTAAGTTGCTGAGCATCCTTACCCGATAGTTTAATGTTCAAATCACGGCTCGAAGGCCCAACGCGGCGTGATGCTATGGTTAAATTATCTAAGCCTGCTATTTTTGTGATATGACTGCGCCATGTCTTCACGAAGTCTGAATTGTGTGTTTGGCGCTGATCTGACGGCAGTAATTCAACGTACACTGATCCGTTACGCGAGCCTTTTATAGCACGTCCATGGCCACTTGATGAACCGTATAACACATAGTGCGTATCGACAATTTTTTCATCGTAAGAATCAATGGTTTGTTCTAAAGCATCTTCAACGTGATTTAAAAATTTCTTTACAGTGTGTTCAGATGTGCCAGAGACAAAACGCACATTGGCATACACCGTGGTCGATTCGGGGGAGGGGAAAAATTGCCATGCTAAACGCCCCCCAGCGAATAAACCGATGGCAAAAATAAGCATACCAACAGCTAGGGCAATGGTTGTTAGGCGATGTTCAATAGACTTTATCGCTAAAGGACGGAATATGTTGTCACGAAAATGATCGAAACCAGAGTCTAACTTTTGGCGGATGAATGACTTTTTGTTTGGGTCTTGATGAATAAAAGCATTTTTTAAATGCCCCGGTAAAATGAGAAAACTTTCAATGAGTGACGCAATGATAACGCTGATGATGACGATAGGAATCGCGATCATGATATTTCCCATGTGTCCGCCGACTAACATAAGCGGTAAAAATGCGGCGATGGTGGTCAGTGAGGATGCCATGACGGGTGCTAACATACGTTTAGCACCACCTTCAGAAGCCATTAACGGATCTTCGCCATTGTCGAAATGAGCTTGAGCATCTTCGCCGACCACAATGGCATCATCAACGATGATACCCAGTGCCATAATTAAGGCGAATAGGCTGATCATATTAATGCTGCCACCGACAGCATATAGCACAGCAAGCGTTGCCATAAATGAAACAGGGATGCCGACTGCAACCCAAAATGCGACTCGACTGGATAAAAATAAGTATAAAATAATAAGCACTAAAATTAAGCCGCCAGCGCCATTTTTAACTAATAGCATGATGCGATCTTTAATCAACTGCCAGCGTTCGCTAAAGACTTTAA
>CAZORZ010000245.1:0-2537 GCA_964582255.1 uncultured Gammaproteobacteria bacterium
TAAGGGACTTCTTTTTAATCATATTTTTTGTCGCATTAGGCGCTAACTTTAACGTGTCGGTGCTTCCAGATATTTGGTTGCCTGCATTAGGTTTAACCTTGATCGCTATTGTTATTAAACCCATGTTATTTCGTTTTCTATTGCGATTTTCTAACGAGTCATCAGGGAGATCTACTGAAATAGGAATGCGCTTAGGTCAAATGAGTGAGTTTTCATTATTACTTGCGGTGATTGCAACTGAGCTAGCTTTAGTGCGCTTAGAAGTTAATTATTTAATTCAGATGGCAACCTTAGGCAGTTTTATCTTTTCGTCTTGGTATGTCGTTCGGCGTTATCCAACGCCTATTGCAATGGATGATAAGTTAAGGCGCGATTAACTTATCACTCAATTAATTTGTCGCTATTGATCTGTTAGTGGCTTATGCATCCAACTTATATTTCTATTTAGATGTATGGGTGCTAGGTACTCAACGTGTGTTTTTATTTAGATGTATGGGTACTAGGTACTCAACGTGTGTTTCTATTTAGATGTATGAGTGTACACACCATCCCAATCATCCCCGGGTGGATTGTTTCTATAGCTTTGAATTCGTGATAGATATTCTTGGTATAAAACAGAATCAGGATAGGAGCGGCTTAGTGAGAAAAAGTCCATCTCTGCATTGTCCCATTTTTGTTTTCTAAATGCTTTTAATGCTTGTTTGTAACGGATTAAGTCTGAGTTAACGTCTTTGGCAACATCATTTTTATGGCCAATTGGGGTAAAAATAGCGACGGGCTCGTTTTTACCCTTAACGCGCACAAGGTCGAGTTCTTGAAATACATATTCGGGATTTGGTCTTTTGTTTTTTCGCCGACAATAATATCAACGCCGTAAGCCTTAGTTAATCCTTCTAATCTGGAGCCTAAATTAACGGCATCACCTAGTACAGTATAGGCCATTCTAAATTCAGAACCCATGTTACCAACGCTCATTTCACCCGTGTTTAAACCAATACCAATTTTGATTGGAGGCCATCCTCTTTCTTTAAATTCAGCTTGCATAATTTCAAGTTCTTGCATCATTTCTATTGCGGCATATAAGGCATGGCGGGCATGTTCAGGGTCTTCAACGGGAGCGCCCCAAAAAGACATAATGGCATCACCCATATATTTATCTATCGTGCCTCTATTCTTATGAATAACACGTGTCATAGGTGTTAGCAGAGCATTCATTAGCTGCGTTAATTCTTTAGGGTTAAGCCCTTCAGATAGAGTGGTGAAGCCCCGCACATCAGAAAATAACACCGTCATTTCACGACTTTCGCCTTCGAGTGTAAAATCGGCAGGTGATGCGCTCGGCACAATTCAAAACGATATTCTCAAGGAATATATTGCCCAAAAATTCCTGCTAACTGACGTTTACCACGCGATTCAATAAAAAATCCATAGGTCATGTGTAAAATAAATAATAGGAATGTCAAAAATAAGGGGCTTGCCATGGGGAGAATTAAATGGGCATTCCAAGCAAATAAACTACCTAAAATAATTGTGGTTAACATACCGATGGTGAAAACAGTAGCAAATAGCGGCGATAAAATAGGCAGTAAAAAAGCCATAATTCCAGCTATGAAAATAAGAATTAAAAATTCATAGCCTAGTGTCCAAGCCGGTTTATGTTTAATGCTTTGATCAAGAATGCCAGAAACAATGTTGGCATGTACTTCAACTCCAGGGAATACATTTTGAACAGGAGTTGATCGTAAATCCAGTAAACCCGGGGCCGAAGTGCCAATTAAAACAATGGCATCTTTTAAAATTGATGCATCTGCTGTTTTATTTAAAACATCATCAGCTGAGATATATGGAAAGCTATGAGACTTGCCTCTATAAGGAACAAAAACTGCTGCATTGATATCAACGGGAATACGATAAGAAGCCATGTTAATGGCTTCTAAAGCATAATATTCATTGCTTGTTTTATCGCTACCATTGGTCTCTACTGCAAGCGAAATTTTTGGCTCTCCTAAAGATATGTTTGCCAATGATAAAGCCAATGAAGGGTATATGCCTGCGTTATAAATTTGCACTAAAGGGACGCGGCGAAACACCCCATCAGACGAGACGTAGGGGTTATCGAAATAACCAGCTGTTTTAGCTGCATTTTGTAAGACCTTTAAATTTCCGACAAAACCTGTTGCTTTGTTGATAGGAAGGCGCTTACTTATTTCATCCTCTATTTTGGCAAGTGATTCGGGGAGAGATCCCTTGGAATTTTGTTCAGCATCTGCTGGTAGGGTTTTGAAATAATAGCCCATGGTGATATTTTTATTAACAAGGCTCTCCGCAAAAATACTGTCATATTCAAGAGAATGACGAATACTGTCTAGAGTCGTTAAGTAATCGGTGTTATTTTTTAATTGATTTTGCGCTAGATCTTCAAATAAATGAAGACCAGAGCTTTTATCTTTTTCGGCAAAAATAATATCAAAGCCAAGTGATTTGATCTGATATTCATCAAATAGATTATCAACAATGGTCGCTAGTTTATCTCTACT
>CAZORZ010000245.1:2549-2895 GCA_964582255.1 uncultured Gammaproteobacteria bacterium
ATCGCCCGACAGAGGCAAGAGACTGCTCATCAATATCGACGATGACAATGCGTTTATCAATGGTGTTAGGTAAGGTGAAATTTAGGCGAGTATCGTAGGTCCAGTTTTCTAGCTGGTTGAGGAATGAGTATTTATATAAACCCGTCGTATCAATTAATAAAACAGCTAAAAGAAACAAGCTGAACAGTAAACGTACAATACGTTGAAGTTGCATTAGCAGACCATATTAATTGAGAAGAATGAGACCTATTTAATATAAAATTCCATTTTAACGCCTGCAACTTCGATGATGTCGTGGTTATTTAGAGCCTGAGCATTGGTGCCAATTTTAGTACCGCCGATTTTT
>CAZORZ010000246.1:0-2888 GCA_964582255.1 uncultured Gammaproteobacteria bacterium
GCATCGTAAAAAGCCTCTAACTGCGCATCAGGCAACCCTTTAATCACGAGGCTCGGTACGAGTTCCATTTTGATATGCGCGTAATGTATTTAACAGATACAACTTGTTTTGTCCGCCTATGTGGGGATAAAGTGATGCAAGACTTTGACCATCATTACCATGACAAGCTGAACACGCCTTAACTAACTTTGTTATATCCTTAGCCTCTTTTTCTGGGCCAATCGCCGCTTTGCCCCCTAAACCGTGGTTTTTAAGCTGCCAAACTGGTTTCATCTCGTCGGCTACACGCACTGCAGTCTCAACTGGTTAAAAATATTATGGCAATTAGCACAAAATTTAGATTGAGTATGGTGCTCAGAATATTCTGTTTTATGATAAGGCGATTTCGAGTCGCTTAATGGGCCACGCGTGCCTAAATTTCGGTCAAACTTTATAGTTTTACTTAACATGTTTGGAGCCTCCAGCCTTGGTATTGCACCGTATAATAACCACCGAAAATCTCTGGGTTTTTCCAATCATTCATCGACACTTTTTTATTACCCTCGACTATAGCTAATAGGGGCGCATTGGGCTTTTTGTCAGTAATAATCATGCTTTTGCCTTTCCAGCATCTATCTTGCCAGCATGAGATAGTGATTATAAATAGTAATTTTGTAAATCTTAAAATAATTCATTATTAGCCCCGTTTATATTTTTTATATGTTATACAGGCTATATTAGCATTTAATAATGTAACTAAATATGAATATAATCAACATAACTTTGCTTTTTAGCAAAATAAAGAAAATAAAATCACTTGTCATCTAAAAACATATTTAAACAACAATTGATTAACATAGGTTTAACACTGCTCTGTCAATTTAAAGATAACACATAAAACCAATAAACATAGATTAACTCAAATGCATTTGGGCTTAATTTAATAGGACAAAACATTAATTTACAGCGTATATTCCTCCTGTTTTTAAGATAAAAACAAGTAAATTAATTAATCTCAAACTTATTGCTGTTTAAAGCTATATTTCTACGTTTATCATGAGGCTGATTATAATTAAAGACGGTTTAACCGCTCTTTATAACTATCCATTAACTTTAGGAGGATATTTTAAATGTCTATTACAAAAGTAAGTGTTGCACTTACGATCGGTCTATTAATGGCCGGAAGTGTTCAAGCAGATAGTACGATTGGTCGTACCATCGGCGTTACTTGTGCTGGCTGTCATGGCACAGATGGTGTTAGCCAAGGCGCTGCACCTTCACTCAAAGGACGTAATGCTGCTGGCTTAACAAGCATGATGAAACTGTTTAAAACAGACACATTACCATCAAGCATTATGGGTCGAATTGCAAAAGGTTATACCGACGAGCAAATTGACGCAGTTTCACAATACTACTCAACTTTAAAATAGGAGCTGCTGATTATGGCAAAATTATCAAGACGTAATTTCATGAAGGCGACTGCCATTGGTGGCGTAGCCGTTGCAACTGGCTGCCAAACTATGGGCGGCATGGGCAAGGCTGAAAAAGGCGCCCATGTTGTTGTTATCGGTGGTGGCTTTGGCGGCGCAACAGCAGCTAAATACATTAAAAAATTCGACCCCAGCGTTAACGTAACACTCATCGAAGTCAACAAAACTTATGTGACTTGCCCTGGCTCTAACTGGGTTATTGGTGGTCTGCGTACGATGGATGAGATCACCCATGATTACTCAACTTTAGCGTCAAAATACGGCATTAAAATGATTCATGAATGGGTCACTGATATTGATGCGGCAGGCCAAACAGTCACCACTAAAAGTGGCACTAAAGTCGCTTACGACCGCTTAATTGTTTCTCCTGGTATTGACTTTAAATATGACCAACTAGAAGGTTACAGCAAGAAATTAGCTGATACTACTCATCCTCATGCGTGGAAAGCAGGCCCACAAACAGTCACTTTACGCGACCAATTAATGGGCATGAAAGATGGTGGCACATTTGTAATCGTTCCTCCAAATAATCCTTTCCGTTGCCCTCCAGGACCGGGTGAGCGCATTTCTATGGTGGCTCATTATTTCAAGACGCATAAGCCTAATTCAAAAATTATTGCGCTTGACGTTAAGGGTAGCTTCTCTAAGAAAGGTTTATTCGTTAAAGGCTGGGAAGATTTATACGGCTTTGGCACTGATAAATCATTGATCGAATATAAAAGCAGCACTAAGGTTGAAGAACTGAGTGGCAACACTTGTATTACTGAAGTGGGCGAAGAGTTTAAAGCAGACGTTTTAAATATCATTCCTGACCAAAAAGCAGGTTGGATTGCATCTCACGCTGGCCTTACTGATAAATCTGGTTGGTGCCCTGTGGACCATATGTCATGGGAATCTACGATTCATAAAAACATCCATGTTATTGGTGACGCAGCCATTGGTTCTCCATTACCTAAGTCAGGTTATGCCGCTAACTCTATAGCGAAAGTATGCGCCGCAGCAGTGACGTCATTACTAAAAGGTATGGAACCAGGCACACCAAGCTGGGTTAACACGTGTTATAGCTTAGTAGGCCCTGGCTACGGTGTTTCTGTTGCCATGGTTTATGACGCAAAGAACGGTAAGGTTTCTAAGGTTAAAGGCTCTGGTGGTCTTACCCCTAGTGATGCAAGTCGTTCAGTTGAAGCTGTTTATACTGAAAGTTGGTACCAGAATGTAACGGATGATCTATTTCGTTAATACCAACACGTCATAACTAAACCCTTCAGGTTATTGCCCAGTGTCTGCTTGTCATCACTGGGCAATTTTAACCCTAAAATTTTTATTCAATAAGCAGATTCTTTAATCTCTAACATACCTTTCACAACTGACTGTAATGACAGCATTTACTCTAAATGAGTAGATCATCTGCTTATTTTA
>CAZORZ010000247.1:0-2878 GCA_964582255.1 uncultured Gammaproteobacteria bacterium
CAGATAATCATGAGATTATTGTACAACAAGACGGTGGTAAATATTTGTCTATACCTTTTGGTAAGGTCAGACATATCATAGAAACTCTAGTCGAGCTATATGAGCCAAACGCATTAAATGAAAAGGGTCAGTTAGAACTAAGTCGATACCAGAGCAATCAATTGGTTGATCTAAATAATGGCAATATGCAATTAGAATGGTCTGGTGGGGAGAGTTTAAGAAAATTTGGACAACAACTGATTAATTTTAAAGGAATTAAAACAGTTGAAGTGCCATCCACTCTTAAAGCTGAGCTAAGAGACTACCAAAAGGAAGGTTTAAATTGGCTACAATTTTTAAGAGAATATAACCTAGGTGGGATTTTGGCCGATGACATGGGGCTTGGTAAAACAGTGCAAGCACTGGCACACCTATTGGTTGAGAAGCAAGAGAATAGAGCAGATAGACCATCTTTGGTGATTGCGCCTACCAGTTTAATGGTGAACTGGGCGCGTGAAGCAGAAAAGTTTGCACCCAGCCTAAGCATTTTAACGTTACAAGGCGGTAATAGAAAAGCAAAGTTTCAATACATCGAAAGCTCTGACGTGGTGTTAACGACCTACCCATTATTAACGCGTGATGCCGATATTTTGATGGATCATCAATGGCATATGGTGATCTTGGATGAAGCTCAGAATATTAAAAACCCAAAATCAAAAGCAGCTCAAAATATTAGCTTGTTAAATTGCCGTCACCGCTTATGTATGACCGGTACTCCAATGGAAAACCACCTGACAGAGCTTTGGTCTCAGTTTCATTTTTTAATGCCAGGTATCCTCGGCAATGAGAAAAAATTTAAGCAACTGTTTCGTACCCCCATTGAAAAAAGACAAGACACAGACAGGCAGAAAGTCTTGAGAGAACGCATAGCGCCCTTTATGTTACGTCGTGAAAAAAGAGATGTCGCAAAAGAATTACCGCCTAAAACTGAGATTATTAGTCGAGTGACGCTTGAAAATAAACAAAGAGACCTTTATGAAACGATTAGGCTGTCGATGCACAGTAAAATCAAAAAAGCGATTGATCAAAAGGGAATTGGCAGAAGCCATATTATTATATTAGACGCCTTGCTCAAACTACGTCAAATTTGCTGTCATCCCCAATTGCTAAAAATAGACAGTGCTAAAAAAGTTAAGCAGTCAGCAAAATTAAACCAATTAATGGAAATGTTGCCTGAGATGGTTGAAGAAGGCAGAAAAATATTATTGTTTTCTCAATTTACGTCAATGTTAGCGATCATTGAAGAAGAGCTTAATCATAGAAAAATTGACTATGTCATTCTAACGGGACAAACAAAAGACCGTGCAAAACCAGTTGATGATTTTCAAGAAGGGAAAGTCCCCATATTTTTAATTAGCTTAAAAGCAGGCGGCTCTGGGCTTAATTTAACGGCTGCTGACACCGTAATTCATTATGACCCATGGTGGAATCCAGCTGCTGAAAACCAAGCAACAGACAGAGCCTATAGAATCGGGCAAGATAAACCGGTGTTTGTTTATAAATTGATCACAGAAGGCACAGTAGAAGAAAAAATATTAGCAATGCAGGCAAAAAAACAAGCTTTAGCCGATGCTTTATTTAGCGAAGACAATCAAAATACCAAGATAACTGCAGATGAACTCAAGGCTCTTTTTGAACCGCTTTAACTAAATCACTAATAATAGATAAAAGACTTGTAATGAAGTAATAATGTCATTATTATCTCGCTCCTCTGATGCGGGGTGGAGCAGTCTGGTAGCTCGTCGGGCTCATAACCCGAAGGCCGTAGGTTCAAATCCTGCCCCCGCTACCACATTTAAAATCATTTATTTTTAACAATAAGTGATTGAAATATAAACAGTTTATATTTCTAGAAAAGCTGACAGTTTAACGACTGTCGGCTTTTTTTTCGCCTGCTTAAAAGTCCATAGCCCATCTGTGGCCCAAATATGGCCCAGATTTAGCCCATCACTAAAATCCAAGTTTATAAAACCACCTGTTTTTGACCTTCGGTCGATAAATACCATTAAAGTGGTATTTAATTGGTTTCATTAGGTACATGTTCAATGAGTTCATCGATAGAACAATTAAAATAGGTACATAAGCTGTCTAAGTTATCAGTGCCAGTATTATAACCACGATGATTGATCATTTTAGATAAAGTCATGCGGTGGATGTTTGTTTGTTCTGCAACTTCTCCAATGGTGATTCTTTTATCTTCTGCAAACTCTTTTTTTGAGATTAGATCTTTAATTTTAAATCGAAACATAAATCCTCCTTTATACCTATATATATCACTTGATGCGTAAAAGTATCAAATAAAGCTTGTGCCTATCAATAAATGATGCATAATGGTGTCAGTTGAAGCGCTTATGCATCAACTGATACTTTAAGGTGAATATATTATGTCAAATACATACTTAACAACAGAAGAACTTTCGGCAAAAATTAAATACGATCCTCGTACCATTCGTGAGAATTTAAAAGACAGCGTTTTACTTGAAGGTCAACATTACATTAGACCCTTCGGTGGCCGTAAAATTTTATTCATTTGGGAACAAATTGAATTGGATATGGGCATTATGTCTCAGTCAGATTCAATGGCTATTCCAATGGCAAATGGTGGTGTTTGTCATGGGTAGTGTTAGAGCGGTTAAAAAATCAGGTAAGTTATTCTTCGACTTTCGTTTTCAAGGTATGCGCTGCAGAGAATATACGTTACTTAAAGACACGGTTTTAAACAAACGTAAATTAGATAAAGTATTAAAAGCCATAGAAAAGGAAATCGATGCAGGCTCATTTAATTAGTGCCAGAAAGAAAACCCCACACCCCCTTATCCACCCTAGTCTTTAGCCCTAT
>CAZORZ010000248.1:0-2277 GCA_964582255.1 uncultured Gammaproteobacteria bacterium
TGACCTTTCTTGCCTTCTAATGATTCAAGCAAGGCAGTTTCTTCGCCGCAAATATAAGCGCCAGCACCTAATGAGCTATGTAATTCAAAATCAACACCGCTGCCTAAAATATTCTTACCCAGATAACCTTCTTTATAAGCCTCTTTGAGTGCCTCTTCAAAACGAATATATGGCTCATCCATAAATTCGCCGCGCAAGTAATTATAACCAACTGTCGCGCCTATGCAGTAGCCTGCAATAATCATCCCTTCAACTAAAGCATGAGGGTTAAAACGTAAAATATCTCTATCTTTACACGTGCCTGGCTCAGATTCGTCTGAGTTACACACAATGTATTTTTGACCGGGCGCATTGCGGGGCATAAAGCTCCACTTTAAACCGGTTGGAAAACCAGCGCCGCCACGACCACGTAAGCCAGATGCCTTAACGATTTCGATCACATCAGCTGGTGATATCTTTTCATTGATGATTTTTCTAATGGCCTGATAACCACCAGATTTTATATAACTTGCCAGCGAATAAGGCACATCATATTGCAGGGTTGCAAAACAAACTTCATTCGTCATTATTTCAGCCCATCCAAAATATCATCCACGATGTCCGTGGTGAGATCAGTGTAATATTTATGGTTCACTTGCATCATTGGGCCACCTGTACAAGCAGCCAAGCATTCTTCTTCTTTTTTTAGATAGATACGACCATCTTCAGTGCTTTCACCAATTTTAATGCCTAGCTTGTTTTCAACATGATTAATAATGTTGTCAGACCCCATTAACATGCATGAAATATTGGTACAGATAGCGACATTATTACGCGCGACTGGTTTAGTTTCATACATAGAATAAAACGAAGCGACTTCATACACATGGATATGCGGTAAGCCTAGATAATCAGCCACAGCATCCATTATCTCTGTGGTTAAAAAGCCTTTATTTTGATGTTGTGCTGTATTTAATGCCCCTAATACCGCAGAGCGTTTTTTATCAGCAGGGTATTTTGCAACCCAACCATCTATTTCTTCTATCGTGTGCTTACTAAGCACTTCTTTATTCGAAGCCATTAGCGATCAATCTCCCCGAATACAATATCTTGTGTTCCAATAATAGCAACGACATCGGCCAACATGTGACCTCGCGCCATCTCGTCCATGGCTGATAAATGAGCAAATCCTGGCGCTCTTACTTTTAAGCGATACGGTTTGTTAGCGCCATCTGACACTAAGTACACACCAAACTCTCCCTTAGGATGCTCCACAGAGGCATACACCGCACCTGCTGGCACGCAATAACCTTCGGTACTGAGCTTAAAATGGTGAATCAAACTTTCCATATCAGACTTCATTTCTTCACGGCGCGGCTGAGCCACTTTATGGTTATCCGTCAGCACTAAACCACCTGGATTTTCTTTCAGCCATTTTGAGCATTGAATGATGATTCTATTCGATTGACGCATCTCTTCCATACGCACTAAATAACGATCGTAACAATCACCATTAGTACCGACAGGAATATCAAAATCCATTTTATCGTAAACGGCATAGGGCTGTTTTTTACGCAAATCAAACTCAACACCAGAGCCACGTAACATAGGGCCGGTAAAACCCAATTGATAAGCGCGCTCTTCAGTCACCACACCGATACCTACGGTGCGCTGTTTCCAAATACGATTATCAGTTAATAGGGTTTCATACTCATCGACATAATCTGGGAATTTTCGACAAAAATCATCAATAAAATCCAATAATGTTGATTGACGATTTTCATTTAAACGATCAATTTCTTTTTTGCTGCGCCATTGGTTTTGCTGATATTGCGGCATGTGATCTGGTAAATCACGAGCAACGCCACCTGGACGATAATAACCAGCGTGCATACGCGCGCCAGAGACAGCTTCGTACATATCCATGAGATCTTCACGCTCACGAAAAGCGTACAAGAACATCGTCATCGCTCCCACGTCTAAAGCATGAGTACCAATCCACATTAAGTGATTTAAAATTCGCGTAATTTCATCAAACATGGTGCGGATGTATTTCGCACGTTCTGGTATTTCGATATCAAGCAATTTTTCAATCGCCATCACATAACCATGCTCATTAACCATCATAGACACATAATCTAAACGATCCATATAACCGATGGATTGATTATATGGCTTACTTTCAGCAAGCTTTTCTGTCCCACGATGCAACAAACCAATATGTGGGTCTGCACGCTCAATCACCTCACCATCCATCTCTAACACGAGGCGTAACACACCATGCGCCGCTGGATGCTG
>CAZORZ010000248.1:2307-2869 GCA_964582255.1 uncultured Gammaproteobacteria bacterium
TTTAATCTCAGGCATTAGTCTTGCGCCTCAGTTGTATTGTTTGTTTCTTCAACGATATAGCGGTGATCATCACGATGCACTCTTGGCACAAGCACACGAGGCTCGATGGATACAGGCTCATAGATGACGCGTTTTTGTTCTTCGTCATAACGCATTTCAACATGACCAACTAATGGAAAGTCCTTTCTAAAAGGATGCCCAACAAAGCCATAATCAGTGAGAATACGACGTAAATCAGGGTGGCCGCTGTAATGAATACCGAACAAATCAAAGGCTTCACGCTCAAACCAGTTTGCTGAACTCCAAATATCAACAACTGATTCAACCACAGGAAAGTCTTCATTCTCAGCGAAGACACGCATCGTCACACGATGGTTTAACGCGTAAGAAATAAACTGATAAATAGAAGCAAAACGATGTTTTTGCGGCCCAGTAGGCGCAATGTCATCACCAAACATTAAATGACCATGTGATGCAGGCTCGACAGCTCTTGAAAAACCAGTCGCACTCGTCTTATCCGTCGCCCATTCATTATTATTGTATTGTGAATAATCAATGCCAC
>CAZORZ010000249.1:0-2861 GCA_964582255.1 uncultured Gammaproteobacteria bacterium
AATGGCAAGAACGCTTGGCCTGTGTTTTAGCTGATGATTTATCGATTAAACGCTTAAAATTTTTAGATGTCATTTTAGAAGAAGCCGCAGATACTAATGCTGATGACGAAGTGATGCGCTTTGATGCAGATTTTTCAATAATGAGCCTAGAATTATCTCGATTTATACCTGCCTTATGTACATATTCAGGTGGATTAGAGTAGCTCTTTAGCAGGAGAATAATCAAGCTTATGAGCCTCCGCAACGGCTTTATAAGTAACTTTTCCATGGGCGATGTTGAGCCCATTTAATAAGTTTTTATCTTCTGCGAGCGCTTTTTTCCAGCCTTTATCGGCTATTGCTAAGAGGGCAGGCAAAGTCGCGTTATTTAAAGCATAGGTTGATGTTTTAGGCACAGCGCCAGGCATATTAGCAACGCAATAATGGATGATATCATCGACTAAATAGGTTGGCTGTTGATGAGTGGTGGCATGAGACGTCTCAAAACAACCGCCTTGATCAATGGCCACATCAACCATAACAGCCCCTTTTTTCATGTGTTTAAGCATTTCTTTTTTAACTAATTTAGGCGCCGTTGCACCGGGTATAAGTGCCGCGCCAATAACTAGATCTGCTTGAATGATGTGAGCGAGGAGAATGGCGGAATTAGAATGGATGATTTTGGCCTTTGTTCCAAAATAAAGGTTTAATTGTTCAATAGTATTTGGGTTAGTGTCTAAAATGGTGACGTCAGCCTGCATGCCCACGGCCATTTGAGCCGCATTAAACCCGACAACACCACCGCCGATAATAAGCACCTTAGCAGGCGCTACGCCTGATACACCTCCCAGTAAGCAACCAAGTCCACCATGTGGTTTTTCAAGCGCAGTGGCTCCAGCTTGAATAGATAACCTGCCAGCTACTTGGCTCATGGGTTTTAGTAAGGATAAATTACCATGGCTATCTGTGATCGTCTCATAAGCAATACACACCGCTTTTGATTCTATTAAATCAAGTGTTTGAGCGATATCTGGAGCAAGATGTAAATAGGTAAAGAGAATTTGCCCTTGTTTGAGTTGTTTGCGTTCTATGGCTAGAGGTTCTTTTACTTTAACAATCATTTCAGCGCGTTCAAATATTTCGATGGAGCTATCCACAATTAAAGCGCCACTTTGTTTGTAGGTGTTATTGTCTGCGCCAATACCTAATCCCGCGTTTGTTTCAATGAGCACACTATGCCCACGTGCAACAGCGGCGATGACTGATTCAGGCGTCATGCCGACGCGAAACTCATTATTTTTAATTTCTTTAGGGACGCCAATTAACATGATGATCTCCATAGCTAAGGAATAAAGGGTTATTGCCTTAATGTTAGAAGATTAAGCAATTATTGCCCACTTTAAATGGGGTTAATCTTCGTTATTTAATTATTTAGTCAATAATAGTGAGAATCATTTGCATTTAGATTAGCGTTTGTATATGATGTCTTTACTGTTTTTTAATTAGATCTTTTAGGCAGTATTTAGGGGCGGTAAAAATAATATTTATGGCCTAACTATCTCAATAGAAGGATAGATCAATAAGAAAAGATTTTAATAGTGACTAAGGAAACCTGACATGGATGTCCGCTGTACTGTGTTGATAGCCACAGTACAGCAACTTTATTATTTAGGAGAAAAGGAAATGCTTATGAATAAATTAATGAACACAGTAGTCGGCACTAAATTAAACGATTCTTTATTTTCTAATGACTGTGAAGCAGATGATTTAATTGAATACGTTAAAAATTTAATGCATTGGTATAGCCATCAACCTTCAGAGTATTTGGCGCATAATATTGTGTCTAATTTAGAAATTATAAAAATAAAGATTGAACAAAATGAATGTTCGAGTCTAGATTGTGAGTGCGAGAGATTATTAAAAAAATGGCGCTACCAAGTTGAATTTAGACGAAGCAATAGTGCGGCAAAACGCTTGAATTAAAAACTGCTTTCTGGCTATAACCTATAGAGAAAACTAACTATGAGTCTAAAGTACTGGAGTTTTAATCTATTAGTGATGATATTAAGCACTGCATGGGTTCTCGGCTTCATCACCATCGACGTGCCTGTTTCGCTACAGAATTATGCCGACAATATATTTAATGTGATGAATGAACTTGGTGATATTGTTTTAAATAAAAAAGAGCTTTAAGTGTCATTAAATGGAATTGATATTTTTTCAGTTAAAATCAAACAAGATGAAGAAATATATCAGTATTTAACACGTTGTTCACAGTGCGAAATGAGCCATTTAGGCGAAGGAATTTGTTATGACATGGGGTGCTTTTGTTTAACATTAAAAAAAGCCGTTAATAATAATTTTAAAGCTCAATCAACAGGATTAAAATTTATAAGTTGTGATATGGAGCATGATCGGCATAACCTACAAAAATTAGGCGCATGGGTTGAAGAGACATCGCTCTCGAATTGTAGAAAATATATAACCATGAATTGCCGTGATTGCTCAGGTAACTCAGTCACATTGATGCAATATAAAGAAGTATCTAGTCTTTAATTAACTCTTATGTCATGCAAGCACAGCTTATGGCTATCCCAATTGATATAGCTGGCAGAAGGATTCCAATCGCCAAGAACATAACGGGCTAAATTTCGATTATCGTAGTAATGAACCGCAGGGCGGTGTGTGTGACCATGAATAATTTGACTCACGCCTAAACTATTAAAACACTCTAAAACTGCTTGTTTATTAACATCAGTAATGACATTAAGTTTGTTTAAAGTAGCAGCTTTACTGTCTTTTCTAAGCTGTTTTGCAATATCTTGACGCTCGCTTAAAGGCTTAGCTAAAAATGCTTGCTGCCAGTCATCTGATCGTACTAA
>CAZORZ010000250.1:0-217 GCA_964582255.1 uncultured Gammaproteobacteria bacterium
TACCGGCTCTAGTCCACTGAACAGGAATGCTAACGTTTGTACCATCAAGTGTAGGTGTCATAGAATAGTTAAAAGCCTCTGATCCATCGCCATAAGTAGCAACACTGGTTGCAAGGATGACGCCATCAATAGTTGTCACCGTTGATACTTCTCCGGCAGCAGCAGGTGCAGCAGCGATGCCGCTTGAACCATTATCTAAGCTTGCAGCAACGGCGGT
>CAZORZ010000250.1:246-2857 GCA_964582255.1 uncultured Gammaproteobacteria bacterium
CAGATTTAAAAGGGGTTGTTGCTAACACAACTTCTGAATAGCGAGCCTTTTGTGTATAAGTTTGATAAGCAGGAAGAGCAACCGATGCCAAAATACCGATAATCGCTACCACGATCATTAATTCGATTAGTGTAAAACCTGCTTGTTGTTTCATTTTTGATAAGTTCATAATAAATACCTGTTG
The DNA here is from genome assembly GCA_964582255.1 of uncultured Gammaproteobacteria bacterium. Taxonomy (GTDB): domain Bacteria; phylum Pseudomonadota; class Gammaproteobacteria; genus CAYZQE01. Next base: position 431 of record CAZORZ010000250.1, read on the forward strand.
TTTGATTTAGATTTGGCTGATGCCATATCATGGTCTAGTTAAAGCAGGGAGCGTGCCATTAAATAGTTTTCTTATTAATCAAGGGCTTATGTTGTTCTTACTTGGGCCTTTTATAAAAAGGTTAACAATTTTGTCAAATGCTGACATTAAATGTTAAAGAATAAAGCAGTTGTTTTCTCAAGTAACAGGCAAGCAATAGTACCTGTTTATTAGTTTTCGTTGGCACGCTCTATTTCTTTTTGTGCTAAATATTCTATAACATCGTTATTTTTTACACGATGGTAAAGGTCTTCGACGGTGAGCGTTATACCGATAGAGTCTAGAATGAATTCATCACCCAAATAATAATGTTTTGACTGCCAGCCTTGGCTGCGCCTCACCACTTCTATGTCGACAATATCTTGCTCAAGGAGAATGTATTCTTCTAGGGATGGAAGGGATAGATAGTCAGAGCGTTTGATGGTTTGGTCGATGCGCCGTGTGGATTTGGATAATACTTCGACGATGAGTTTGGCTGAGTTGGTGTAATAGGGTGTTGATTCGTCAAAGTCGCAATCAACAATGACATCTGGGTAGTAAAAGTTGGAATGTGCTTTTACTTTCATGTCAGAGCTAAAAGGCTCACATGGTGACGTTTTTAAATGGACACCTATGGCTATTAATAGATTAGTCGACAAGCGTTCATGGTTAGCACTTGTGCCAGCCATGGCATAGACATCACCATCAATTAATTCATGTTTGGCATCGCTCAGCGCTTCGCCCTCAAGATATTCAGCTTGGCTTAGATTTTGATGCTTTTGAGTTAATGACATATTTTTCTCGAAGACTCTTTATTGGATTGAGTTTATGAGACAAATGACTTTTAGTCAAAATGAATAACCTGCGCGTTATTTTAGTCCAAATTTTTCCATGCGATAACGCAGTCGACGCAAGGTAATGCCTAGTTGACGAGCAGCAGCAGATTGATTCCAATGATTAGTCTCTAGAGCTTGGGCTATTTGAATCTGTTCAATAGAGTTTGTTTGTTGGGTTAAATTAGTTTGAGTGGCATCGCTTATTTTTGGTAGGTTTAAATCATCTGTTGTAATGGTTTGTTCGTCACATAAGGCGCAAGCTCGTTCTAAAATGTTTTCTAATTCTCGGATATTACCAGGAAAGGCATAGGTTTTTAGTTGTGCGGCGGCTTGTTGATTAATGGATGCAGACGTACCGTTTAACTTATTTATCTTTTTGAGAATGTAGGGGATAAGCAGCGTTAAATCATCCGCTCTATTTTTTAAAGCAGGGACTAAAATTTGAATCACATTAATTCTATAAAACAGGTCTTGACGAAATTGAGCCTCGTTAACTAGCTGGCCGAGGTCTTGATGAGAGGCGCTTATAATACGAACATCAACCACTTTTTCTTGCTGGCTACCAATAGGTCTTATTTTCTTTTCTTGCAGTACTCGCAGTAATTTCACCTGCATGTTTAATGGTAAGTCTGCAATTTCATCTAAAAATAATGTACCGCCTTGAGCTGCTTGAAATAGACCTTCATGATCTGAGCTTGCTCCAGTAAAACTGCCCTTTAAATGCCCGAATAATTCACTCTCCATGAGTTCTGAAGGTATTGCGCCGCAATTAACAGCAATAAAGGGTGCGTCACATCGAGAGCTTTGAGTGTGGATTTGTTGAGCGACAAGCTCTTTACCTGTGCCTGACTCACCTTGTATGTAAACGGGTACTTGAGTTGCAGCTACTTTGCTAATGGTTTTTTTAAGCTCAAGTATTAATGTGGATTCACCGATAATTTGGTATTTAGTTGCAGAAGTAGAATTTGCCTCTTTGCTTGAAGCGGGTGTCGATTTTTGAGTGCTTTCAACGGCTTTAGACACTAAGTTTCGTAAAACCTCTAACGACAAAGGTTTAGATACAAAGTCAAAAGCACCTGCTTTCATCGCTTGAATAGCCAATTCCATATTGCCATGGGCTGAAATAACAGCGACAGGAAAGGGCTGAGCTAATTGTTGGATGTGCTTAACAATATCTATGCCATCGCCATCGGGTAAGCGCATATCGGTTAAGCAGCAGTCATAGTGATTGTTGTTGATCAATGCAATGGCTGTTTTATAATCTTCTGCACATTCTGTGTCAAAACCCATTCGTGACAGTGTAATGACGAGTAGTTCGCGTATATCAGGTTCGTCATCAATGATCAGTATCGTTTTATGGGTCATGATTTATATTGGCTAGCAGTTTTATTCATCAATAAGTTCACACATTATTTTAACGCTGGTTCCATGAAACGAGTTGTCAGTTACCTCTAGTTTAGCACTATTAATATCACACAACTGACTGACGATGTATAAACCAAGGCCAGAGCCGCTAGAGCTGGTGGTATAAAAAGGCTCGGTGATTTTTAAGCGTTCTTGCTCACTTATGCCG
>CAZORZ010000251.1:0-2853 GCA_964582255.1 uncultured Gammaproteobacteria bacterium
AAAAAGCGATACAAGAAATAGGACGCGTATTAAAGATTCGCGGAAAAGCGTATTTGGGACCTGTCTCGAATGAATTGAAGGGTTTGATTGAGGATCTTCCACCTACTCCAAATATTCAGCGAGAATTCTATGGATCAAAAAAAACAGAAGAAGAAGCAGCTAAATATGGCATGGACGCAAAGTGGGTTTTGGTGCTTCGAAAACTAAAAATTGAAGATAGTAGAACCCCAAAATAAAGAGAATTAAAATAATTTTTTTTGCCCCGCAAGCCGTTAGTTAGGTTTTTTGCCCGCCGCCCATCGGGCGACGGGCAGTGGATTTTCTCAGGAATTTTTGATAAAGTAGATATAAGCTGAGTTGCATAGCAACACCAGAAATAAGGCTAGTTTGTTTTGTAAGTATTATTTCTATCTTTTAAAAGTAAAATGATAATTCTACATATTTTTATCTCTCTTCTCTCAATTTTATTTTTAGCTTTATCAAGCAAGTGGCTTGTTAAGTCTCTTACAAAAATTGCTCGTTTTTTAGGTTGGAGAGAATTTGTTCTTGCTTTTTTCATTATGGCTTTTGCTGGATCTCTGCCTAACCTTTTTATAGGTATAAGCTCGGTTTTGCAAGGAATTCCTCAACTCTCTTTTGCTGAAATCATTGGTGGGAACATTGTTGATTTAACAATCGCCGCAGGCTTAGCGGCAATAATTTCAAAAAATGGTTTAAGAATTAAAAGTCGTACTGTCCAAGGAACAGCAGTCTTTACTTTGATAGTCGCTATCTTACCAATGTTGTTAATTCATGACAGGGTTCTTTCTAGGATAGATGGATTGATATTGCTTTTTACTTTTGCTGTTTATGTATATTGGCTTTTCTCTAAAGAAGGGAGGTTTACCAGAACTTTTGAAGGAACAGAAAAAGCAATTGAAACCAAAGATGCTTTTCAAAGTTTGGGTATTTTATTTGGGTCGCTAATTTTGCTTTTATTAGCGGCTGAAGGAATAGTTAGATCGGCGGTCTTTTTTTCTGATTATCTAAGCATCCCCATTATTTTAATTGGAATTTTAGTTGTTGGTATGGGCAATGCTTTACCAGAAATCTTCTTTGGTATTCAGGCGGCGAAAAAGGGTGATGATTGGATGGTAGTTGGTGGTCTAATGGGTGCAGTAATCAGCGCGTCCTCTTTAGTTCTAGGCATAGTTGCCTTATTATCCCCTATTGAGATTGGGACAATTGATTTTTCTTTATTAGCTGTAGCTAGATTTTTTCTTATTGCCGCAGCAGTCTTTTTCCTTCTGTTTATCAGAACAGGTAATAAGATTACTAGAAAAGAAGGAATAGCCCTAATTATTCTTTATCTGTTTTTTGTTGTTATACAAGTTTCAGTCATATAATTAAACCAGTTTAATAATGGATATTAAGACCATATATCAAGATGAAAATCTTTTAGTTGTTGATAAACCAGCTGGAATATCTGTTTTTTCGGCAGAAGAGAAAATAGAGACGCTTATTAAATATCTTTTAGTCTCTTTTCCTAAACTGAAAGATATTGGAGAAGCTCCAAGGTATGGCATGGTTCACCGACTTGACAAGGACACTTCGGGAGCACTCTTGATTGCAAAGAACGAAGAGGCATTAAATTTTCTTCAAAGAGAGTTTAAAGAGAGGAGAGTTTTTAAGAGATACATTGCCCTTTGTGTCGGAGATATCGCTGAGAAGGATGCTGTTATAGAGACACTTATGACTCGTTCTCCTAGAGATCGTAGGAGACAAAAAGCCTATTCTCTTGACATCACTTCAACAAAAGGAAAGACAAGAGAAGCTAAAACAACGTACAGGGTATTGAAAAAATTCCAAAAATATACTTTAATAGAGGTTGTCATTCAGACAGGGAGAAAACATCAGATTAGATGCCACTTATCACACATTCATCATCCATTGGCTGGAGACAACCTTTATGGGTTTAAGAACCAACCACAGCCAGAAGGACTAAGCAGGCACTTTCTTCACGCAGAGAAAATTAAAATTAATTTACCTAATAAAAAAGAGATAGAATTTCATTCAAAAATACCTAACGATTTAATTGAAGTTTTAAATAATTTAAAAATATGAACAATGATACACAAATAAGGAGCGATTTGCCTAAAGTAGAGATAGGAGATACAATAAAAATGTATTACAAATTCACCGAAAAAGGCAAAGAAAGGGTGCAGGCTTTTGAAGGGATAGTTATATCTTTAAAGGGAGCTGGCATTTCTGAAACTATGACAATGAGAGGGATGGCGGCGGGAATGATAATGGAAAAGATTATTCCCATACATTCACCAAATATTAAAAAAATAGAGACAGTTAAGAGAGGGAAAGTAAGAAGAGCAAAGCTCTATTATTTGAGAAACGTTGTCGGTAAAAAAGCGAAGCTTAAGAGGAGGGTTGAAAAAGTAGAAGAGAAGAAATAATAGGCGCGGGTGCTGGAATTGGTAGACAGGCTAGCTTGAGGTGCTAGTGCTTGCAAGAGCGTGGAGGTTCAAGTCCTCTCCCGCGCACAGGAAGAAAAAATGGGGCGGGTAGCTCAATGGTAGAGCGTCGCGTTTACATCGCGGGGGTTATAGGTTCGAGTCCTTTCCCGCCCACCAAAAAAGATAGTTGTGCAGTTTTGGATTATAAGCTCTCTTTATTTTCTTCTAATTTTCTGATAGGATATATATCAGCCGCGGTAGCTCAATGGTAGAGCGCTTCTCTGAAAAAGAAGAGGCTGCCAGTTCAATTCTGGCTCGCGGCACAGAGTATCTGCGGGTGTCGTATAATGGTTATTATACGTCCTTGCCAAGGACGAGATGGCGGTTCGATTCCGCTCACCCGCTT
>CAZORZ010000252.1:0-2845 GCA_964582255.1 uncultured Gammaproteobacteria bacterium
TTAAGGCCTTTTCCATGCCACCAGATTTCACTTTATCATTTTCATTATTGGGGTTTGGCACCTTATCACTAATAGACACGACCATTTCTGGCGAAGTACCCCACGTCACTTGAGGCTCAATAGTGTCACCTTGAATCACAATTTCATGGTCAAAATGAGCACCATCATCAGTGTGTAAAGTCGCCCAGTAGTCAATGGCTTGCGCCCAATCATCAGTTGGCGCATAAGGACGCCCTTTAACATAATCAATGGTGGTTTGATCACAGGCAATTAAACCTGCTCTAGCGCCTGCTTCGATGGTCATATTGCAGACTGTCATACGCCCTTCCATGGTTAAATCAGCAATACCTTGGCCAGCAAATTCTATCGCATAACCCGTTCCGCCAGCAGTGCCTATTTCACCGATAATGCGTAACACGATATCTTTGGCAGTAATTCCTTTTGCTACTGCACCTTCAATGACTACACGCATATTCTTTGATTTTTTCTGAATCAAGCACTGTGTCGCTAACACATGTTCTACTTCAGAGGTGCCTATGCCAAAGGCTAAAGCCGCAAATGCACCGTGTGTTGAGGTATGCGAATCACCACATACCACTGTCATACCCGGCAAGGTAGCTCCCTGCTCTGGGCCGATGACATGCACAATACCTTGACGAATATCATCCATAGTAAATTCAGTAATGCCGTTACTCTGACAATTAGAGTGCAATGTTTCTACTTGAATTTTAGCGACAGGATCCGTAATGCCTTTTTCGCGTTCAGTGGTTGGTACATTATGGTCTGGCACAGCCAATACCGAATCGGTACGCCATACTTGCCTATTATTGATTTTTAGACCTTCAAATGCTTGGGGCGATGTGACTTCATGCACTAAGTGGCGATCAATATAAAGCAAGGCAGTTCCGTCTTCTTCACGCACGACATGTGATTGCCAAATTTTATCGTATAGAGTTTGTGCCATTGAATTGCCTTTCATTTAATTATTGATAATGCCTTGAATCTCATTTTAAGATAGGTTACAAAATAAAACAAATTCATAATTTTTATGATTTTAATAACCATAAGGAATGGCTATGGACAAAACAACCTTAACAACATTCATCAATGTTGCCGAAAACCAATCTTTTTCATTAGCTGCCGAAGCTTTGTTTATGACTCAACCCGCGATTTCAAAACGCATAAAGCTTTTAGAGCAGCAGCTGGACTGTCGTTTATTAAACCGCGGCGCTAAGACCATAACATTAACTCAAGCTGGTTTAGAGTTATTACCCCGAGCCCGTAAAATCATCCAAGAGATGGACGATTGTAAACAGCTGATGACTGATTTAAGCGGTCAAACTATGGGCTCGCTTTCCTTAGCCACCAGTCACCACATTGGCTTGCATCGCTTGCCGCCTGTATTACAACAATTTGTACAACGCCATCCCAAGGTAGAGCTTGATTTACACTTTATGGATTCTGAGGAGGCATGTCATTCTGTTGACAATAATCAGATGGAAATAGCCATCGTTACGCTCCCAAATAAACAGTGGAGCAATTTAAACACCCAATGCATTTGGACTGATGAATTAGTGATTATTTGCAATCATCAACACTCTTTAGCGCATAAAACACAGGTTAAGCTGGTAGAGCTTTTAGATTATCCAACCATTCTCCCGTCGAAAGGGACTTTTACTCGTAACATTATAGAAAAAACACTACAAAAGCATAAGACTGCCTTGAAAATTCGCATGGAATCAAACTACCTAGAAACCATTAAAATGCTTGTTTCAGTTGGATTAGGATGGAGCATCCTCCCTCGCAATATGCTAAAAAATCAAAAAGATATTTGCATTATTAACCTTGAGGAATTTAAGGCACAACGTCAACTGGGCGCTGTTACTCATAAACATAGAACCCTTTCCAACCCCACATCAGCGATGATTAAATTATTACATGAACAACTATAGGCGCACCAACGAATCAGAATTCACAGCTTTATAGCCAACATAAACTAACTGAGCAATCACATGAGTCTTACTAAATTGCTGACAGTATTTAGCCTATTAATCATTAGCAGACGGGTTAGGCTCAGCGACACCGCATGGCTGCTCACCTCTACGGCTATCATATTATTTAAGACATTGCGTTTGGGGCAGCGGCTGGTTAGCTCAAATAGGATTACTTGATTTTGCAGGAGAAACAGTGGTTTACATTACTGCCGGCATTGTTGCCACTGCCACTTGGACTGCAGTAATGGCCTATATCATTTTATAAGGTGTTGGAATATTCGTCTAACTGAGAGAGCGTGAAAATGAAGAAACAGAAGGTTGAGACTTAGTTAGTCACGAAGAAAAAGGCTATAACTTTTGGCTTTAACTCTTTAATAATCGCTAAAGGAGATCATTTTTGATCTCCTTTTTTGTTTTTACAGCGATAAAATTATTTAGTATTATCAATCATCTGAATAGTTAACTGCTCAACCTCTTTAGCTATTGCAATTAAACGCTCATCTTGAGATAACGCAGACAACATTTTCTCTGGCTTAATCAAGCCGATTTTAGTTTCTCCCGCTTCTGTATAAACCGAAATTCGGCAAGGCAAGGCCATATTTAAACTCATATCAATTGCCATCACCTTGGCTGCCTGAGCAGGGTTACACACTTCAAAAACCTGACACTCTTCTGCAAAGTCTAAGCCTTTAGAGCGTAATGTTTTACCCAAATCATGAACATGTAGCACTCCGAATTTTAACTTGGTGACTTCTGCAGTTAGATCATTAGCAGCCTGTTCAAAAGACTTATCAGTTGTTACTATGTAATACATATTATTCCCCATGTTAAATTAAAAATCATTCATAAAA
>CAZORZ010000253.1:0-2842 GCA_964582255.1 uncultured Gammaproteobacteria bacterium
ATGGTTCAGTAACATTCAGTGGCGATATGAGTGGTCGCGCACATAACTTGCCAACGCTAGCCAAAAACAGTTCAATATTGATTGCACATCATGCCATCGCAGAATCAACTCAAGGGGTTGGTCGTTTATTGCATATGCCCCCTTCGGTTATAGCGGCTCAAGCGGCACAAGCTGATGTTGCTGTGTTAGTGCTTTCGCATCGTATGCTCCGTTCATTAGGACAAGAAAAGAAAAGTTTAGACATAATTAAAAAAGTATTTGAACAGAAAGTTTTTTTCGCAGAAGATTTAAGTTGTTATAAAATAGAATGAATTAAAAACTGCTATTAAACATCAACTTAGAACCATTATGTTTATAATAGATTGATCAAAAAAATATAATTGATTTTTCATATATATGAACTATAGATAGTTGTTCCTAGATCTTTTTTTGAATCTACGGATCGTTATTACAGGGAACAATATAATGGGCGAGCTGTTCCAGCAATTTTATATTAAGTTAAGTCTTAAAAAATTCATCTATATCGCATTGTTTGCGTTGATCTTTTGGGGGCTAGGCATACTAGGTCTTCAGCTTCAATCAGAGCAACACGGCATCACTCCTTTTTGGCCTGCTTCAGGCTTTACCTTTGCGGCTTTTTTCATATTTGGCTTTTGGTTGTGGCCTGGTGTTGTATTGGGGCTGTTGCTCATAGCAACATCAATTGACATGCCTGTTCCCGTGGCGTTATTTTCGGCTGTTTTCACTATTTTAGAATCATCGCTGTCTATTATCATTGCTCGGCGTTATAAATTTAGTGGGCGCTTGGACACCTTTAGAGACAATATAATTTTTGCAGTTATTGTGGTGCTAGCACCCGTTATGACAGCGCTGTTGGGTGTTGGCATGATATATTTAATGTCTGCTGGTAGTGCTGTGTCACCAATGGATATGATCATACTTTGGTGGCTGGGCAACAGTTTAGGTATCTTGTTATTAGGCGGTTTTCTGTTGAGTCTTTATGAGTCAAAGCATCAAACTGGTTTTAAAGGCAAATTGATTGAAAAGGCAGCCATTTTATTGGCTGTTATTTTTGTGTTCTTACTTTCGTTTACTCAGAAAAGTGGCTTAGAGGCCGCCTTGATGGTGAATTTAATCATTCCACTTGTTTTTATAGCATCTATACGGTTTAACGCGTGTGGCGCGGTGATATTAGGCCTAGTCTTTGTCGTTCTTATCAGTTTTTTTTCAGACTATTCAAATCATTCAGTTTTAGATGAAATGCACCTTGATTTTCAGTTTTTAATTCTAATAAAAATATGGTTGGTGAGTATTTCAGGTTTGCTCATTGCCGGCGCATTTAAGGATAATGCTGAGCATGGGCATTTAGCCTGGTTAGCATTGCACGATGGACTCACTGGATTGGAAAACCGCATGGCTATGGAAGATGCCATTGATGTGTCTTTAAAGGGTATGCGTAGCAGTGATAACGAAGTGTGCCTATTGTTTTTAGATGTCGATAATTTTAAACCAGTTAATGATGAATTGGGCCATAAACAAGGCGATGAGCTGCTGGTGAAAATAGCACAAGTATTAAAGGTATCGGTGCGACATATAGATGTCGTATCGCGTTGGGGCGGTGATGAATTTATTATTTTACTACGCCAATGTTCAGTCCAGCAGGCAATGGTAATTTCTAATAAAATTATTACCGGCATTCAATGCTTATCATTTGAAGCGAATGATAAAATTTATTCTGTCTCCATCAGTATTGGCATTGCGAACGCTATTTTGGGTGAAACGGATATTAGTTTTGTAGAGCGTGCTGATGCCGCATGTTACGTCGCTAAAAACAATGGTCGCAACCAATCAGCCATCGCCAAATAACACTATTGGCTCTGTAGGAAATCATCTTCCACACCATTAATATGTCTGAGTGAGAAACCGTCCCACTAATTTTCATACAAAGAGCGATAGATTTGTGTTTGATTTATTCTCTCTGAATAGGTCTGCCAAAAGTAATGCCGATAGGCAGCGTTTCACCCATAAATTCATCTTTATTGAGCGTATTATTTGATTCATACTTTTTGAAATCAAAGCTAAAATTAAGGCTATTTATTAGGGATTAAATGCGCTGATTAATTCAAATTTGCGCTATTAAGCTATTTTAGTCCCTTCGCGACGAAATATTTTATTTAAAATAGTACAGTCAGATATTTGGCCTTGTCAGCATCTGCGATAGTTTTTGCAGATAGTTTGACGTTAATGAGCGGAGTTTTTTGTTAAATTTCAGCTCATTTTTTTAGGGGGTAACGGGTCAATAGCTAGCTATTCTTTAATTCTTTATCTAAGGCCTAAAAAGAAAGGGCTAAAAGTCAGTAATGGATATAAAACCATTCGTTGCCGAGCATAATTATAAAATCAGACACAAGATTAATCCATGTTAATGCTTATTATTGCCAACAAATATTAGATTATAATAATATTCTAATATAGTATTTGTTCTTTCAATATATCGCTGTATAGTCGCATTAATATTATGCTGAGCAAGCTATCTTAATTAGTGGAGAATCCCATCAATGACTTATTTTTTTAACGCCTCGTTTTATGTTAGTGTTTTTGCTGTTTTATTGCCGTTGATCAGTGGGAGTGCATTAGCTCAAGAAGGTGATGCACAAAAAAACGACAAGGTGTTTAGCGTTGCTAGTGCTGAAATTAGCAATAGCCTCGCCCTTGGTGGAATTGTTCAGCCTGCAACGATTATTAATTTTTCGGCTCAAATACCGGGTGATGTTCATTTTGTAGCAGGCTTTGAAGGGGATTCTTTTAATAAAGGCGATGCGTTAGTCGCATTAAATACGAG
>CAZORZ010000254.1:0-2842 GCA_964582255.1 uncultured Gammaproteobacteria bacterium
ATTACTCAAAATATGACTATACAGCTACGCTTACACTCGAAAATATTGATAAGAATGGTGTTTTTGGAATCTTGTGCAAAGATATCAACGGATTAAGACGTGCGATTATTGATATGCTTCAAACCTCTTCGAGTGATTCATCAGAGTTTTTAGCAAAAGCGAATATTTTACAAACAAAAATGGAAAGTCTCAGCCAATTAACTGCACAACAAGCAAAAAGCATACAAGAAACATCCTCATCCATGGAACTAATTAGCGGAACTATTGGATCAACGTCGGATAAAGCGAAACAGGTGATTGTACAATCAGAAGATATTAAATCAGTCGTTGTGATCATTTCTGATATTGCCGAGCAGACTAATTTATTGGCACTCAATGCGGCAATTGAGGCCGCTCGAGCAGGAGAGTATGGCCGAGGTTTTGCCGTGGTTGCCGATGAAGTCAAAAAGCTGGCAGAAAGAACAAAAAAATCGCTGGTAGAAATTGATGATAATGTGAGTCATCTTTCTCAATCCATTATGGAAATAGGCACTAATATTGATGAGCAAAGCAAAAGTATATCTAAAATAAAAAACACTGTCATTGAGATAGATGCTTCTACCCAAAAAAATGCTTCAACGGCAAGTGAAGTTAGTCATGTTGCGAAAGAAGTGAAAGAAATGGCTTCAAACGCACTTCAAAACATTAATAAAAGCAGTTTTCAGTAAGCGTTGAGACTGTAAAGTATTTTGTGGCATGACGATATTTTTGATCTCGACACTGCCAATATTTTTATCGTGCCGATAAAAATAGAATATTGATGATCACCACACTTTGAGCAAGAAAATTGACGCCCCAGCGAGCGTTTTCCAGTGCTTTTTCAGAATCTGCTTCAGTGCCGTATTAATCTAAAAATTGAATTAAAGACATTCCTTTTTGAAATTGCATGTTATTTTGTGGCTTGCTGATATGCTTCTATTAATCTAATGAGAAATATTAAAATCCATCACAGGATCACCAGATGAGCTTGCTGAGTTTCATTGCTAATCACCTTAATTAATAATGATAATCCACCACCATCAGATAATTTATATTTCTTATCTTTTGGCTTAGCATTTTTTTTTGAATATTTACACCTCTTTAATTATTAGCTCTTAGAGCAATAACCCCACATGTGTTTTGGCTTGTAGAATATCTTAAAGAGCCTTAAAGAGAAATAGAATGGCTATACCAGCTTTGTTTCAGACATAAAAAAGGACGCTAACGAGCGTCCTAGATACTACATATGGTGCCGTCGGCCGGAGTCGAACCGGCACGGCTTACGCCACAACCCCCTCAAGATTGCGTGTCTACCAGTTCCACCACGACGGCTGTAATCATATTTTTAATAGCTAAACAAAAAATTATTGAGGAGGTAGATCAGACATAAAATCGTCTTGTTTTATTATAGGTTCAAATTCTACCGGAGGTAAATCAGGTGATTCAATCATTGGCTGCATAATAGTTGTAACAGGCGCTTGGTCATTAGCCATATCGGTGACACTGCTTTTGACTACGCGGTTACTTGAAACATAAGCTAAAGACATAGAAACTACGAAAAATAGGGTCGCCAATACAGCTGTTGTTCTGCTTAAAAAATTACCTGAGCCTTTTGAACCGAACACACTGCCCGAAGCACCTCCGCCACCGCCTCCACCACCGAAAGCAGCACCAGCATCAGCACCCTTACCATGTTGCATTAAAATAAGTGTGATTAACGACACTGATAGTACGACTTGAGCAACAAGTAATAGGCTATTAATATTTTCCATGATAATTCTCTATATTCGGTATGAGTTGTTATTTAAGCTGATTTGCCAATGGCTAAAAAATCGTCTGCTTTTAATGATGCACCACCAATTAAGCCACCATCTATGTCTTCTTGAGATAATAGCTCTGATGCATTACCTGCATTCATGCTGCCACCATATAAAATTTGAACTTGTGCTGCCACATTCGCATCTTGCGCCGCAAGTTTTGTACGAATAAACGCATGTACTGCTTGTGCTTGCTCTGGTGTTGCTACCTTGCCTGTGCCTATCGCCCAAACTGGTTCGTAAGCGATAACACAATTTGCAATAGCAGCAATGCCTTCTTGTTTGATAACGGCATCAAGTTGTTTTCCAACAACATCTTCTGTGATGCCAGACTCTCGTTCTTCAAGGCTCTCACCAATACATAAAATAGGAGTAACACCCGATTTAACAGCCATGGCAAAACGATTTGCAATCAATGCATCGGATTCACCATATAAAGCGCGACGCTCAGAATGGCCAATAATTGCGTATTTACAACCCGCTTCTTTAAGCATTGAGGGTGCTAGTTCACCCGTGAAAGCTCCGGACTCTTGATCGCAGATATTTTGTGACCCTAATGTAATAGAAGAATCACCAATTAAAGCACCAACTGTCATCAAATAAACTGCTGGAGGGCACACGGCCATATCGGCATTAGTGACTGAAGCGATGCCATCAGTTAAGCCCTTCATTAATTCATTGATGCTCTCTAAAGAGCCATTCATCTTCCAGTTACCAGCAATTAGGGTGCGACGCATGTTAGTTTTCTCTGCATTAAAATTGGCGTCAAAGACTACTGGTGTTAGGCATAAAAATCAATGTTTTTACCTATTTTTTACTACTAAATGGTTTGCTGGCTGAGGCTTTAACCACATCTGCTATTTCATCAGCTAGTTTATCCACTAAAGTAGTGTCTTGACCTTCCACCATAACGCGAATCAGAGCTTCTGTTCCTGATGCTCTAAGCAGGACTCGGCCGGTGTTACCCAGCTCTACTTCAGCGTCTTTTACAGCGTCATTAATGGCTG
>CAZORZ010000255.1:0-2834 GCA_964582255.1 uncultured Gammaproteobacteria bacterium
ATTCTTTATGGCCAATAATATAAGCAATAGGCGTGGGCTTTAGTCGTTGTTTAATGAGTTTTTCATAGTCGATCAATTGCTGCTTTGTCAACACCTTATCAGGCCAAGTACGGCTGTAACTGCTGGGTTTGTCGAGCAAGTGCATGAGCAATATTTCAGCGTCTAACCGAGGGCTAGCACTGGTCTTTTGGCATTGTTCACTGCCCCATTGGATGCATTCCGAAATATTTTTATGGTTTGGTGAACGAGCTCTCATTTTAATTATTTTAAATGCACTAAAGTTAACTCATGACAGATTAAGAGTATTTGTTATATCCTTTGTGAAGTGATTAAGGACTAATTTTGGGCTAAGGAAAGCCTGTTTTTTTTATCTAAAAGCGCCTTAATTCTCTTCCGATAATGCAGCTAATTGCTCGGCTTGATGCTCATTCATTAAGGGCTCAATTATGTGTGTGACACCACCTTGCATAATTTCATCTAATTTATAGAGGGTTAAATTAATACGATGATCAGTGACACGACCTTGAGGATAATTGTAGGTGCGAATGCGTTCCGAACGGTCACCACTACCCACTAAAGATTTACGTTCAGCTGCTTGTTCGGCATCTTGCTTTTGTTTTTCAGCATCATAAATACGCGCCTGTAGTAATGACATCGCTCTTGCTCTATTTTTATGTTGCGAGCGCTCATCTTGGCATTCAACAACAGTACCTGTTGGTAAATGAGTTAGACGAATGGCAGAGTCTGTTTTGTTCACGTGTTGTCCACCTGCACCTGACGCTCTAAAGGTGTCTACACGTAAATCACTGGATTTAATCTCAATTAATTCAACTTCATCGCCTTCTGGGATAATCGCAACCGTAGCCGCAGAGGTGTGAACTCGACCTTGAGATTCAGTTTCTGGCACACGTTGCACGCGGTGTGCGCCAGATTCAAATTTTAATTTCGAATAAGCACCTTGACCGACAACGCGCATCACAACTTCTTTGTAGCCACCATGTTCACCATGATTTTCACTCATCACTTCAATCTGCCACTTTTGACCCTCAGCATAGCGGCTGTACATTCTAAACAAGTCCCCTGCGAAAATAGCCGCTTCATCACCACCTGTTCCAGCTCGTACTTCAACAAAGACGTTGCAATCATCATTTGGATCTTTGGGTAACAATAATTTTTGCAGCTCAAGCTCTAAAGTACCCATTGATTTTTTGGCGTCACGAATTTCTTCCTCGGCCATAGCGCGCATTTCTGCATCATCTTCATCCAGCATCTCTTTGGCACTGTTCATATCGGCTTCAAAAACTTGGTATTGATGAAAAATTTTCACCACATCTTCAAGCTGTGCATATTCTTTCGACAGCGTGCGAAATTTATTTTGGTCGTTAATGATGTCAGGTGTCGATAATAAGCCTGCGATTTCTTCGTGGCGCTCACTTAAATTAACTAATTTATCATTGATGGATTGTTTCATATGGCGCCTTTGATTCAGTTAGTTATTTAATGAGAGAGTGGAGAAAGTTGATTTTATTATGGTCATCTGTTTTAAGTGCTTTACGCATTTCTACAGTGGGGCCATGGATCATTTTGTTGCACATGCAAGTAGCTAATGACTGCATGATGTCTTCGGTTTGTTGGCTGGTTAAATTAGGCTTAGCTATTTGCTGCATTGCTTTGGCTAAGCATTCATTTTTTAATTGCTCTGCTTTTTGGCGTAACAAACGTATTTCATCGGCATTTTTATGGGTTTTTAGCCATTCTTCAAAATGAACGATCTCGCCTATAATCATAGCCTCTGCTTCTTTAGCGGCGGCTTGGCGAGACTTTTGGTTTTCATCAATGACCTCTTTGAGGTCATCAACGGTATATAGATAAATATCATCTAATTCGGCGACTTGCGGCTCAATATCTCTGGGCACTGCAATATCGACCATAAAAATCGGTTTGTGCTTGCGTATTTTTAATGCTTCTTCAGTGGTGCCCTTGCCTAAAATGGGTAATTGACTGGCAGTGGATGAAATAACAATGTCAGATTGAGCCAGATACTCACCGATATCACCTATTAAAATAGCATCTGCATCAAGCTCATCAGCGAGCAATTGGGCGCGTGATAAAGTTCGGTTAGCAATTACGATGTTACCGATGCCTTGGCTTTTCAAATGTCTTGCGGCTAACTCAATGGTTTCACCAGCACCAATCATCAAAGCTTTTAGTGACGATAAATCGCCAAATATTTGTTTTGCCAGAGACACCGCAGCAAAAGCAACCGAGACTGGGTTGGCACCAATATCAGTTTCAGTACGCACTTTTTTGGCTACGGTAAAGGCGCTTTGAAATAATCGGCCTAAGACCGTGTTAATGCTGTTGGCTTGACTGGCCGCCTCAAATGCAGTTTTTAATTGCCCCAATATCTGTGGTTCGCCTAATACTAAAGAATCTAGGCCTGATGCGACACGGTACAAATGTTGAATAGATAAGGCATGGTCGTGTTGGTAAAGATAGGGCGCTATTGAGGCTTCATCAATGTTATGAAATTGTGCCAGCCATGCTGTTAGCTCGGCATCATACTGCTCGTCATATTCGCAATAGATTTCTGTTCGGTTACAGGTCGATACAATAACGACTTCTTTAATGCCTTTAACTTGCTGTGCTTGGTTAAGCGCACGCTCAAGATGCTGCGGTGAAAACGTGATTTTTTCACGAATTTCTACCGGAGCAGTTTGGTGGTTAAGACCTAAAGTAAGAAGAGGCATTATGAGAAAAGCGCAATTTTGCAGCGAACATAAAAATAACGCGCAATTTTGGTGGATTGTTCCATTAATTACAAGTTAGTCTAT
>CAZORZ010000256.1:0-389 GCA_964582255.1 uncultured Gammaproteobacteria bacterium
GCAGATGGCTTGGATAGCACCTTTGTCATGAGAGACAAGAAGGAGGGTTGTTCCCTGTTTTTGAAACTCTTTTATGCGATTGAGACTTTTGTGTTGGAAGTAAGTATCTCCTACTGAGAGTGCTTCATCTACTATGAGTATCTCAGGTCTGTACATAGTCACTACACCAAACGCCACCCTGAGTTGCATACCGCTTGAGTATGTACGTACCGGTTGATCAAAGTATGCGCCTATCTCTGCAAAAGCTTCAAGCTCATCAATGGCAGAATCTATTTCTGTTGAAGAAAACCCCATAAGACCTGCCGAGTGGTAGACATTTTGTCTTCCTGTCAAGTCTGGGTGAAAGCCCATACCAAGTTCTAGTATGGCGGAAACTCTTCCATCAATCT
>CAZORZ010000256.1:401-2834 GCA_964582255.1 uncultured Gammaproteobacteria bacterium
TAATACTTCCACTTGAGGGCTTGAGTGTCCCTGTTATTATTTTTAGTAAGGTACTCTTTCCTGCTCCATTTTGTCCGATAATTCCTACAGCTTCACCTGGAGCTATAGAGAAGTTTATCTTGTGTAAGATTTTATGTTCTTCTTTTAGTTTGAGGGAGAGACCAAACCAAGAGGCCACACGATGCCATTCACTTCTATAACTTTTAAAGGATTTTGAAACATTTTTTACTTCTAATATCTTACTCATAATACATCCGTCATCTCTTCATTTGCTTTTTTAAAGATAATAAATGATAAAAGTAACATCACAAAAGCAAAAATACTAGGATATATTAAAATATTTAAGTCTGGTGCTTTGTCATAAAGTAAAATATTTTGATAGCCCATAATAATCCCAGTCATAGGATTAAGCATAAACATCCAATGGTACTTGTGAGGGACTATACTCATCATATAGACAATCGGTGTAAGCCAAAACCAAAACTGTAGGACAATGTTCATTACTTGACCTACATCTCTCATAAATACATTGAGTGTTCCAAAGAACAGACCGAGACCTGTGGCAAGTGCTATAGTAATGGTAACTAAAAGTGGTAACCAGTGTAATGCATGATATGGTAAATGTCCAAGAAATCCAAAAACTAAAAACATCATCAAAAGAAATAAAACAAAGTTTACTAGTGCTATTCCTATAGAGATAAGAGGAAGGGCAAGTTTTGGAAAAGACATTTTTTTGAGTAAGTTTGCATTGCTTATAAAAACATTGAGTAAACTGGTGAAAAGTTCTGAAAAAAGTGTCCAAGCGAGAATACCAGATAGTATATAGATAGGGTAAGCATACTGAGTACTTACTTGAGGAAGTTTTACGGTCATTATATGTGAGAGTATTAAGGCATATACGAGAACCATAGCTAATGGGTTAAGAACAGCCCATAATCCACCAAGTTTACTTCGTGCAAAACGAGAACGAAAGTCTGTTTTTACAGAAGAAACAATAAAGTACCTGTAAGCCCAAACAGCTAAAAATATTCCTCGCATCTAGAGCCTTTCAAAATCATCTTGAATTCTCACTATATCATCCTCACCAGTATACTCACCCACCTGAACCTCTATAAGAACTACATCAATTTTACCTTCATTTTCCAGTCTATGCACTTCACCTATTTTTATGTAAGTTGATTCATTTGATCTGACTGTTTGAACTTTATCGCTAATAGTTACAGTTGCAGTTCCACTTACAATTATCCAGTGCTCACTTCTGTGAAAGTGTTTTTGAAGAGAGAGCCTTTTACCTGGCTTTACTACTATTCGCTTTATTTTGTAGCCTTGAGTATCTTCTAGTATCGTGTAAGTTCCCCATGGTCTATGAGCTGTTTGATGGATATGGTGTAGTTCACTATCTCTGCCCTTTAGCTCTTTTACTATGGTTTTTATCTTTTGTGAGTTTCCTTTTTTACTTACAAGAAGTGCATCAGCCGTGTCCACGACTATAAGATCATCTATGTCTACTAAAGCTATCATCCTTCCATTCCCATAGACAAAATTATTTTTCGAGTTTATGGCTATCAGGTTTTTATTTTTACTATTACCATCACTATCAGTTTCAAATTCATATGCAAGTGCATCAAAGCTTCCTAAGTCTGACCACCCCATATCCGATGCCACTACTTTTACTCTATCGCTCTTTTCCATAACCGCATAATCTATACTATCTTCTGGAATATTTTGCATGTCACAATGCTCAATTCGGTATATTTTTGTTTCTTTAACTTTCATGTTCTCAAATGCTACTTTTGAAGTTTCATAAATATTTGGAGAGTGTTTTTTAAGTTCTTCTAAAAAAATTCCCGCTTTAAAACAAAAAATTCCACTATTCCAATAGTAGTTTCCTGCATCTATATAAGACTCTGCGGTAGAGGTGTTTGGTTTTTCATGAAAATCCTTGACATTTTCGCCATCTGCTTCAATATACCCAAAGCCAGTTTCAGCAAAGGTTGGAGTTATCCCAAATGTAACTAGGTTATCCAATTCAGCGAGTTCTTTAGCCTTCTGTAACACTTTTATATATGCAACCTCATCTTTCACCAGATGGTCTGATGGTGAAACAAGCACTACTTCACCTTTATCTACTGCCATACAAGCAAGTGCAATTGCTGGAGCGGTATTTCTACCTATTGGTTCTAGTAAAAATTTGTTTTTTGAGTAATGAATCTCTTCAAGTTGATCTACAGCTAAGAAATATTGCTCAGCATTAGAGACTATGAACTGCTCTTTACAAATCTTTTTGTTTCTATTAACTGTTAGCTGAAACAGTGACTTATCATCAAAAAGTTTAACAAACTGTTTTGGCATCAAAGTACGACTAATCGGCCATAATCTAGTTCCATTACCACCACATAAAATTATATTTACCATATTGATATACTTCTTATT
>CAZORZ010000257.1:0-2825 GCA_964582255.1 uncultured Gammaproteobacteria bacterium
AAAAATCGCGATCGCCCCTTATTGCATACGAATGATCCTATGCAGAAAATCCGCTCGATGCTCAAAGAGCGTAAAGAACTCTACTCCAGTAGCGCAGATTTCATCATCGATACCGACGAACTCGCCATGGATGAAACCGCTTTTGGTATTTGTGAAAGTGCGCGAGTCTTTTTTGCCTGAGCAATAATCACTCACGGTAAAAAATATTTAAGTGAAGGTGTTGCAGGAGGAGCGAAGCGTAGATAGGCAAAGCAAATTGCTAAAAGGTGAATTTTCTATCAAACCCTCTTTTAGTTCTAGTTCCTTTTTTATCTGCGTAAATCTGCGTAATCTGCGGTTCCCTTCTTTCTCTGAAAAATGTCGTGTAGCGTGAGCCTCGGTTAAACTCTTTTCGTATAACCTTAATCGAAGCGCAGTTTAGCTTAACCAAGCCAAATCCAGACTCGCTGAAAAACCCCTAGCTCTTTTCTAGTTTGTATGCTATATAATTATACACTTATTTGTTTATACCGCTTCATTTTCTCAACTACACATGAAAACCTTGTTACTCAAACCGTCCTTTACCCTCGTAGCTTTGCTATTCTCACTTTCTTCATGCAGTCCTAACCCATCTTTAACATCACAAAATATAAGGCGCTAATTTTAAAGGAGTTATGAATGCTGTTTTAAGCCAATGGCACTACATTCCTTGTTTTTTGTTCAAACTACCATTTTTTTGATGCCTCCTGGGTTCATCTTTAAATCCAAAATTTCATAAATATTTGCCAATTCTCCCTCCGCAGCGGTGGCCTTGCGAACGTGCAGCGTCCGGCCATCTTTTTGTTTGAAGGTAATGCTCACCCGGCTCTGCACTTCCATGATGTCACGCAATGAGCTCCAACTTGCGCAGATTCCTTGTTCCTTGAGCTTTCGACGGATGACTTGCACCGCCTGATAGGCGATCACGGTGATAAACAAATGTCCGTCGCAGCGCGACTCCTTGCGGTGATAGACCGGACGCATTCCAAGATCGGATTTCAAACTGCGGAACACAGCTTCAAGGTCGGTCAACATGGTGTAAGTTCGCCAAAGTTTTTCGTCATCCCAGTCCGTCTGATTGCTGCTCAAGGCGTAAACGCCAGGGTGAGTTTGTTTGCTGCCCGAGGAAGGTTCAAAAAACCATTGCAGCGCTGTAACCGTATCTTTCTTTTCATCCAGAGTGATTTCGATACGATAATGTTGACCCACTCTTTGAAAGCGTTGCTTTAATCTGCCAATACGTTCGTTAACCTTGTCCCGCTTCTTGGTGCAGCGAGGCTTGAGTAATCCTGCGGCCAACTTTTTGAGCTCACTCTCAAATCTTTCTCGAAAGAGTTCGTTGATCTCCTCATCCTTGCGTGCTCGTTGTTCCGACCAGCAGCATAGTTTAATCTCATCTTCGCGTGCTCCCACTGATCGTTGAAGGTAGATCCGATGCCCTCCGGCGGATTGGATGCAGCTCGCTTTCTCTTTATCAAAATCACGTTTGCGTTCGCGGCTGACTACAAGATATTTGTAGTCATGAGCAACGAGCCACGCGATGTTTTTATCGCTCGCAATCCCTGCGTCCATAATGATCAGTGCGCCCTTTGGGGCATTGAGCTTTTTCAACATCACCTCCAAGGTGATCCCTTCGCAAACACTGCCTTCAAAAATTTGTGAGTGACGAATGAAGCCGCTCGCATCGAGGGTGAGCCCTAGCGTGACTAGCGGGCAGTCGCTGCGCTTTTCCTTGGAGCGTCCACGCTTCGCCTTGGGGTTTTCCTCGGCGCGCCCCTCGAAGTAAGTGTTAGTCAAATCGTATAAAGTAACACTAGGAGTAAAGTTGAATAGATTTTGAGCCTGCTCAAAAAGTTGTGATTCGATCACGGATTTATGCTTGAGCAGGAGGTCTGAGGCCCGGTAAAGTTGCATCAATGGCATCGATTCAAAATCAAACTCAAGCAGTTCGCCGATGGCACTTTTGTTTTTCAACCAATTCCAAGTAGCCAATTCACTGCGGGGTTCGCACATGCGGCCTACGATATTGCCCAGAGTGGCCGCTTTCTGGCGACCATTGAAGCCTGCTTTGTCCATTATATCAGTTAGCCCCAGCTGCTTGAGCGCTTCGAGTGAAACGTATTCGGTGCCCACAGATCTAGGCTTGGTGAGTTCCAACGAATTGACATCCAACTCTTGGAAGTCTTCAACTGATTGCGTATCAGGTGTCGGCGTTTTAGCCCTCAAGGCAATAAGCTGACTGTAAAGGTGCTGTGCTTCTTTTTCGATGGCTTGAGCTACAGGGAAGAGTGGTTTTTGACCGTTTAAAATTTGATCAATACGCTCGCAAAGCTCGCTCCAGTTTTCACGGGGAATGTCAAAATTACGCCCAAGGTTGAGTAAAGTTAGCTGGGAAACCTTGCTACCTATCCGCTTTGATTCGACCAGTCGGTAGGTGAAATAAGCTTCACCGGAAGAGGAGGTATTGGTTTTGGTTTGGCGGATGAACATAGCTCCACACCAAAAGATCAAAAAACGGAAAGTCAACACATATTAAAAAATTATGGCACTACAAATGGGATTTACAATATAACTTAAAAGGCAAATTGTTAATGGTGAGGTAGTTACCGAAAATCAAATCGAATTTATCCATGAAAAACGCCTAAAAATGGACTTTTCCGCCCAGCAAATGTTAAAGATGGGCCAAGAGATTGGGAGCATAACGACAAAAGAAACGAAAAACTAAGAAGCACTTTTTACGTTCCTGAGTATAGAAAAACAGAAAACGAAGTGCTCAAAAATTATATCTCCGAACAGGAAATCAATGC
>CAZORZ010000258.1:0-2560 GCA_964582255.1 uncultured Gammaproteobacteria bacterium
TGGCATGTTTGTTGAAGTGGCAATAGCTGGAAAAATCCAACAAGATATGGTTGCCATTCCTCGGTCGGCATTACATAAAAATAATGTTTATGTGATGACTGATGAGAACCGATTAGTGATTAAAAAAGTGGACGTTTTATATCATCAAGATGGCAAAAGCCTGATTAAAGATGGCTTAGATGGGGGCGAAAGTTTAGTACTATCTGACTTAATTCCAGCCATAGACGGCATGTTGCTTAAAGATGTTGCCTCACTTAAAACGCAGTAGTTAGGAGTCACAGATATGATTAGATGGTTTGTTGAGCATCCCACTGCGGCTAATTTGGTGATGATTGTTATTTTTTTGTTAGGCCTGCAAGCACTCCCCTCATTGCAAAGAGAGTCCTTTCCTCAAGTTAAAAATGACAAGGTCAGCATTGTTGTGGCTTACCCTGGTGCTGTGGCCGAAGATATTGAAGACTCTGTTTGTCGTCGTATTGAAGATGCCCTGGAAAATGTATCAGAAATTGATGAAATGATATGTGAAGCCTCAGAAAATAAAGCATCTGCAACGGCTATTATGATTGAAGGTGGTGATATGGTGCGGTTTTTAGACGATGTAAAGTCTGAAATCGAGACCATCAATGACTTTCCTGACTCTACTGAAAAAGCCGTTATCAAAGAGCTTGGGCGCACAGATGGTGTGGTTTCAATTGCTATTTCAGGCCCTACTGACCCCAGCATACTAAAGGCCTATGCAGAAGATGTGAAGCTGCGTTTGTTAGCTGATGCGCGTATTTCTAATGTTGCTATTAAAGGCTTTTCAGATCATCAAATTCGAGTAGAGATCAATGCGAG
The DNA here is from genome assembly GCA_964582255.1 of uncultured Gammaproteobacteria bacterium. Classification (GTDB taxonomy): domain Bacteria; phylum Pseudomonadota; class Gammaproteobacteria; genus CAYZQE01. The sequence continues at coordinate 838 of CAZORZ010000258.1, forward strand.
TCGTTTGCGTCAATTTGGCTTGTCGCTATCTGATGTTGCCACGGTGATGCAAAATCAAAGTATCAATTTACCATCGGGTCGATTAGAAAGTCATGCCGGTGATATTTTGTTGCGCTTTGATGATCAGCGTAAAACAAGCGAAGAAGTCGGTAATATTGTTATTGTTTCTGCTTCATCAGGTGCTTTTATACACTTACGTGATATAGCAACAATTACGGATCAATTTGAAAATGCCGAAAATAAAATTATATTTAATGGCAAGCGTGCTGCTATTTTAGATGTAACTAAAACCAAATCACAAGATATTTTACACGCATTTAATGACGTTAAGGCATTTGTTGAGAAGGAAAACAGTCTTATTCCAGACGGCATAAAATTAACCCTGACACAAGACAAAGCGTCAAATGTACAAGATCGTTTAAACATGATTTACGCTAATGCACTTCAAGGCATCATCATGGTGTTTTTAGTGTTGTGGCTGTTCTTTAGCTTTAAGTACAGTTTTTGGGTGACCATGGGTTTGCCTGTCTCCTTTTTAGGTGCTTTGTTTGTGCTGCCGTTTGTCGGCGTAACAATCAATATGATTTCTCTGGTGGGTTTATTAATTGGTGTTGGCTTGTTAATGGATGATGCGATTGTGATTGCTGAGAATATAGCCTCTAAATTAGAGCAGGGTGAAAAACCACTAGAAGCAGCAATTAATGGAACGAAACAAGTATTGCCCGGTGTGCTGTCTTCGTTTGCCACCACGTTGATGATTTTCGGCTCTTTGGCTTTTATCACAGGCGCAATTGGCCAGGTGTTAAAAGTAATGCCAATTGTGCTGATTATTGTTATTGCCGTGAGTTTGATAGAAGCATTTTTTATTCTGCCTAATCATTTAGCGCACAGTTTAAAGCATAAAGAAAAGCAACAGCCCTCAGCCTTTAGAGTTTGGTTTGAGAAAAAATTCGATAATTTAAGAGAAAACTATTTTGGCCCTGTCCTTGATTTAGCCGTTGATTATCGTTATGCAACGCTTGGCATTGTCATTATGATGTTCTTAGTTGCTTTGTCTTTTCCGATGGGAGGCAAAATAAAATTTGTCGGCTTTCCAACCACCGATGGCGATATTGTTGAGGCACGGCTTTTATTACCTCAGGGCACGCCTTTAGCATTAACCGAAGAACGCGTCGCTAAAATTTACCAAGCAGCGCTCGAAGTCAGTAAGGACTTATCGCCCATGCAGCCTGATGGGCAATCCTTAGTGGCCAACAGCACCATTATCTATGCAGAAAACCCAGATGCTTATGAAACAGGCCCTCATGTTGCTCGCATTGTCATTGATTTGTTAAGTGCTGAAGTACGTCAAACAACCATTGATGAGTTTAGAATTGCATGGCGAGAAAAAATAGGTCCTCAAGCTGATATTATTTCGTTATCTTTTACTCAGCCAACGTCTGGCCCAGGTGGTAGAGCCTTTGAAATACGCCTAAAGGGTCAAGACATGGCGATGCTTAAAAACGCATCATTTGAACTGCAAAATTGGCTCTTGCAATATAAAGGCGTGATAGATGTTGCCGATGATACCCGCCCTGGAAAAAATGAGGTGCGTATCCAACTTAAAGAGTCAGCTGGGGTATTGGGTGTTAATGCCAGTTTAGTGGCGAATCAAATTCGGGCAGCTTTTCAAGGCATAACTATTGATGAATTTCCGCTTGGCTCGGAGACTTTTGAGGTCGAT
>CAZORZ010000258.1:2570-2821 GCA_964582255.1 uncultured Gammaproteobacteria bacterium
ACGGCTATCACAGCAAGACAGTCAAACTTTAGATGACTTATATAATTTCACCATAACAGGGCCATCAGGCACTCAAATCCCTTTGCCAAATATAGCCACTTTTGAAGAAGTGCGTGGTTGGGCGCGTATTAATCGTATTGATCGCAATAGAACAGTGACTGTTTTAGGTGATGTACTCAGCGAACACGCAAATGCTCAAGAAATTTTAGGCATAGCCGCCGATGATATTTTCCCTAAGTTGGAAGAGATAT
>CAZORZ010000259.1:0-214 GCA_964582255.1 uncultured Gammaproteobacteria bacterium
AATAAATTCTCTAACGCATCAGCCTTAATGCCAACGCCTGAATCTTGTATCTCAATGCAAATTTGGGGTTTATCCTGTTCCGCGCTTTTAAAAGAAACCGTTAAGTGTATAAAGCCATGTTGTGTAAATTTGACCGCGTTACCTAATAAATTCATTAAAACTTGACGAACGCGCGTTGGGTCACCTGTAAAGTGTCTTGGGCAATCGGGCTGAT
>CAZORZ010000259.1:251-2807 GCA_964582255.1 uncultured Gammaproteobacteria bacterium
GTACCGAATTGCCGGCCATTAGTTCCATGCTTTCTAAACACACGCTTTCTAAATCAAACACAATAGACTCTAATGTGGCCATATTGGCATCAAGCTTAGAAAAATCGAGTATGTCATTAATGATGGACAGCAAGGTATTACTAGAACGATTAATAACGTCTAAATAGTCTTTTTGCTGATTGTTTAAGGGGGTGTCATCAAGGAGCTGAGCCATACCAATTACCCCATTCATTGGCGTTCGTATTTCGTGACTCATGGTTGATAGGAACTGTGTTTTAGCAATTGTAGCCGCTTCTGCCTTAATTTTTTCAGCTTCTAATTTAACCGTCTGTGTTTTCAATGTGTCTTGATATTCAAGCATTGAGCTTCTCGTTTCAGACAACTGTGCGGTCATAATATTAAAGGTGTGGGCTAAGTCCCCGAGCTCATCGTCGGTATAGACAGGAACCTGAGTCGTTAGCGTTCCTTCGGTAATGTTTTTAGCCGCTTCATTTAATTGTTTCAGCGAAAAAATAATTGTTCGTAATAGCAGTATGGCAACTATAAAAGCGAGAATAAAAGCAATAACCGTACCGACAATGGTCTGATAATAGCTACTTTGAATAGCCTTTTTTGATTCTATAATTCTTATTTCGATTAGGTTTTCTTCGATCTCAATTAAGATAGCAATTTTAGCTCTCAAGGCATCAATGATATTTTTCCCTGTTTCATTTTCTATCAAACGAGACACATCGTCCATAGTGGCTTGATTTTTATTCAGTTGTTGACGTATTTTTATTTCAGGTCTTGCCGCATTATCCAGCCAATCTTCTTCGAGCGCAGCTATCTCTATTAAACGCTTAACTTGATTAGGGTTATCACTAACGAGGTTTTTAAGGGTGGTAATTTCGTGATCCCATTGTTCTAGAGCCACATCAAACGGTTCGAGAAAATTGCGCTTTCCGGTGATTAAATAGCCGCGTTCACCCGTTTCCATATCGACAATTAATTTGAGTAATAATTGGCTTCTAGAGATCACTTCTTGAGTATGCAAGACCCATTTATGGGTCTCTACCAGCTCCTGCGTTTTATTGTAAGAGCCTAACGAAATAATACCCATTAAAACAAGAGGCAAGGCAAAGCCTAAAAGTATTTTTGTCGTGATGCTTATGCCACCCAAAAGTGAGGGGGCATCGACTTTAGAATCTGTATTGTGGGCTCTACTCAATTTTTTCTCTGGCGATCATTACTACTAAGGTGATTTGTATAAAAGTCTCATAAATATAGTCCAAACATGTCATGTTTCAAGGAAAACTATTGTCCTCATAAACTGTCTATAGTATTGATTGCCATCAATGCACTCTATTCAAATATTTGCGCCCATTCTATGCAATGGCGCTTGTTGAAGCTCAGCAAGTTGTTCTCTCAATTCAAGAATATGTTCTCCCCAATAACGCTCAGTGTTAAACCAAGGAAATGCCATTGGAAAAGCGGGGTCAGCCCATCTTTTTGCTAGCCAAGCCGCGTAATGCATCATTCTTAATGTGCGTAGCGCCTCAATTAAAATCAGTTCAGAGTCATTAAATTCGTAAAACTGTTCATAGCCTTCTAAAATAACGTCTAATTGAAGCTCTCGGTCTTTTCGTTCACCACTTAGTAGCATCCATAGGTCTTGAACAGCAGGGCCCGAGCGACAATCGTCAAAATCGACAAATGTCGGTTTATCATCACGCCACAAAATATTTCCAGGATGACAATCACCATGAAGGCGAATCAATTTATAATCGACTTGTTCAAAGAGCGCCTTAATCAATTTAATTAGGTCTTGGCTAAGGCTGTCGTATGCTGGCAGTAATGATTTTGGGATGCAGTTATTGTTGATTAAGTATTCGCGACTTTCAATGCCATAACTCAGAACCGTTAATTCTGGCCTATGAATAAAAGGCCGCTCAGCACCAATGGCATGAAGCCGACCCAAGCTACGGCCTAAAACTAACAGCGTATCTAGATCATCCAGTTCAGGGGCATGCCCTCCTGCACGTTCAAATAAGGTAAAAAAGAAGTGCTCATAACGATGTAGCGACTCCGTTTTTTGATGAGTTATTGGCGCAACTAATGGCCACTCGGCATTAGCCAATTCAAAGCAAAAACTATGCTCTTCTGTTATTTGATCTTCAGACCAGCGATCAGGCCGATAGAATTTAGCAATAATAGGGTGCTTATCTTCAACACCAATTTGATAAACCCTATTCTCATAGCTGTTTAAAGCGTTTATTCGACCATCACACTGATAGCCTAATGATTCTATGGCATCTAAGATATGCTCTGGTTTAAGTTTACTGTAAGGATGCTCGGACATTATCATGAAAATATTATCATCTACTTTAGATAGGCAGCTGTCAATGAACAGTCAATCTAAGAGAGTCCATCTAGTTTTAATCAAAACCCTTAGATAGAAATATCGTTAGTTCCCCACTAAACTTCTGCGTTAAACTGATTGGTTAGTCACTTTATACAATAATTGAGCCGCATGATGAGTAGAAAAATTGAATTACTAGCGCCCGGCGGCGATGTTGA
>CAZORZ010000260.1:0-2800 GCA_964582255.1 uncultured Gammaproteobacteria bacterium
TTTGACTGCGTACACTGAGTTTAGTAAAGGCTAATTGAGTTTTTTCAGACCATTTGTTAATTACTTGTATGTATTTAATCTGAGCCTGTTGGCGAATCCATTTTTTCAGTGAATTGAGCTGTGCACGTTCATCATTGCCCTTTATTAATAATTCATTTCCTCGTTCAATGACTGTGTTTTTGGCATCAATGCTAAAACTCAAAAAATAATTTCTATCAATAGCCAATAGCTCAAGTGTATGGGGTATTTTTGTTTTAGCTTGAATCGGGTATTTTACTTGTTGCGTCGCTATCCAAAGGTGATGCTCAACACAAAGAGATTCTAATGCCCAGTTTGACAGTCTTTTAGGGCTAGTAATAATGAGTCCACGAAAAGGACAGAATTTTAATTGAATGCGTTTGGCACGTTGATTAACGTGATGAATAAAATCTGTCATTTGGCTTGTCGGACAGCCGCTAAAAATTGATCCAGTTTATTGGCGAATTGCTGACGGTCAGCTTGGCTCATTGGTGGTGGGCCACCTGTTTGCACACCGCTTGAGCGTAATGTTTCCATGAAATCGCGCATATTTAAACGGCTTTTAATGTTGTCTAGGGTGTATTTTTCACCACGTGAGGTCAGAACGTGGCCGCCTTTTTCAATCACTTCTGCAGCTAAGGGAATATCACTGGTAATGACCAAATCACCAGCGTTAACACGTCTTACTATTTCATCATCGGCAACATCAAAGCCTTGTGAGACACGCACAGTGTTAATAAAAGGGGAGCGTGGAACATTGACTGCTTGGTTAGCAATAAAGGTCATAGGTGTGTTTTGACGCACGGCAGCACGACATAAAATCTCTTTAATGACCACTGGACAAGCATCAGCATCAATCCAAATGTGCATAAAATTTAAACTTAATTTAAAAAGTATATTTTAGCTAAATAGAGCGGCTAAACATAGGTGCTAGAGCTTATCAATAAAGAAATAAGCAGAAAATAAGATAACTGCTAAAATTAATCTAACTTTAGGAATAAACCGATTAACTTATGTTATTAAAAAATAATTTATGGATAATTTTTTATATGATACTGGGTTTAGGCTTTTCTTATTTAATATACTTTAATTATTCATACTGGCAATTAATACAGCAAAAATCCAAGGCAGAATTAACATCGATTAATAATGTTTTTTCATCATCTGTTGAATCGACATTCTCTCAGCAAGAAGCACTATTAGAATTGTTAGGTCAACAACTGTATAGAAATGATTTTTATAAACAAAAAAAAGTAGCGACGCAATTACTGGATAAAATCATAATAAAAAATGAATCGTTTGTGGGCTTTGGATTGGCGTCTACGACCGGCGATATTATATTAGGCAGCTCTAATGTTAAATTGGATGAAATGCCTAATTTGCGCACTAACCCCAAATCTAAAGATACGTTTTTAAAATCATTATCAAGCCAAAGATTATCAATCGGTCGTACGTACTTCATAAAAGCCTTAAACAGTAATGTAATACCTATAAGAAAAGCAATTCGAAGTGACGCTGGAGATGTTTTAGGTGTGATGATACTGGGCATTAAGCCGCAGCAGTTATTATTAGCTTTAGACGAGTTTTCAAGAAACTCAAGTGCGGTTCCCTATACTGCGCTATTGGTGCAAGAAGATACCTTTTACCGCTTGTATATGTCGTCTAATGATAGTGGTTTTAATTTCAATGACATTATTGGTGACCCTATTTCGGCAGAGTTGAGACAGGCTCATGAACGAGCCTTGTTAGACCAAAGAGGGCTTTCGATTAGTGAATTAAAAGCGTCAAAAAGAGCTATTGAATATTCGGCAAAAAACCACCTCGGGATGATGATGCAATTTTCCGTGCGCTATATCCCAAAATATAACTTATGGTCTTTTATTTCTAAACCTAAAGCCTTAATCATTAATGAGCTAAAAAAGCTGGTGATAACATCAACGGCTGTTTATTTTGTTCTAATTGGCATTTTCTTTGTTTTGTTTCGTAGCCTCAGTATTTCTGCGAAAGTTAAAGGGCATGAATTACTTAACCAAGCAAACCATGATTTTTTAACAGGCTTACATAATAGGCAGTTTTTAAAATATACGGAAGAAAATTGGGTTAATGACACGGCCGAGGAATTTAGCGTGCTATTTATAGACCTAGATAACTTTAAAAATATTAATGATTATTATGGATACAATGTTGGAGATTTAATTTTAAAGGTTGTTGCAGAGCGTTTGAGTGATTTATTTGGGGTTGATGATTTAATTTGCCGCCAAGGAGGTGATGAATTTATTGTGTTGCTTAAACAGACAAAAGACGAATTGATAGAGGTCAAAGCGAAACAATTAATGAGCAGTTTGATTGCCCCATATAAAGTAGAAAAATATGAATTCGTCATTGGTGCCAGCATGGGCATTTCAAAATTTCCAAATGACGGCAATGACTTCGAATCATTATTTAGTGCGGCAGACTCAGCCATGTATGAAGCTAAGAAAAAGAATAGTGACTATGAGTTTTACACCAATGAGCTAAGTGTAAAAACAGCACATAATACGAATATTGAGCAAGCCTTACACTTTGCCTTGCAAAATAAAGAATTATTTATGGTGTACCAGCCGCAGCTTGATTTAAATGGAAAATTGTATGGTGTTGAGTCATTAGTGCGCTGGGAAAGCAATGCTTTAGGGTTTGTCCCACCCGATCAATTTATCCACATTGCTGAAAATAGTGGGCTTATTTTAGATATAGGTTGTTTTATTTTACGCCAATCATTGTCAGATATGTCCCAGTTGTACAA
>CAZORZ010000261.1:0-2783 GCA_964582255.1 uncultured Gammaproteobacteria bacterium
TATGTGCCTAGGGTATCCATCGGCATATCCTAGGCCCACAATGCCGATAAGCATATCTTTTTGACAGGTAAAGGTTGCGCCATAACCAATATTTTCACCCTTTTTTCGTTTGTTAATGGCTACAATTTGCGAATTAAACTGCATCGCTGGCTTTAATTTAGCTGCTATTATAGATGGCTCACAAAATGGATTTACGCCATACAAGGCTATGCCGAATCTAACCCATTGTTGCTGACTGCTTAACCACCCCAAAGTGCCTGCTGAGTTAGCAATCGACCAATCGAAATGGTTTAAGCCTAATGATTGAATAGCGTTCATTTGCTGTTCAGTTTGCTGATTATTTAGGTCATCCGCGCTTGCTAAGTGTGACATCATGGTTATATTTGGGTACTGGGATAACTGTGTTAGAGCTTCGTTTACTTGATCACAATTAAACCCTAAACGCCCCATGCCAGAATTTACCTTCAGCCATATATTAAGTGCTGCTGAAACAGTCGAGGTTAATAGCTCTATTTGATATGGCGAATGAATGACTGAGTCGAGTTGATACTCTAATATTAATTCTAGCTCGACTTGATCGACGAATCCGCCTAGAACAACTATCTTTTGAGTAATATGTGCTTGCCTTAATTGAACGGCCTCTGCAACCGTTGCTACGGCAAAGGCATCAGCTATCACCTCACCTTGCGATAATGCTTTAGCCACGGCTATTGCACCATGTCCATAAGCATTGGCTTTTATCACGGCAATGCAGCGACTACTAGGTGCTGATTGTTTTAATATTTGGTAATTATGCCGAATGGCATCAAGATCAACGATAACCTGACTATGGCGCAAGTTCACCGACAACTACTCATACACTTCATTGCCATAATCATCTCCTGTTAGATTTTCAAACCGTGTATAACGCCCTAAAAATGCTAAACGAACGGTACCAATTGGGCCATTTCTTTGTTTACGGATTATTATTTCTGCGGTGCCTGCTGCTTCTGATTCTGGGTTATACACCTCATCACGATAGATGAATAAAATCACGTCGGCATCTTGCTCTATCGAGCCTGATTCTCGTAAGTCTGACATGACGGGGCGTTTATCTGGACGTTGCTCAACAGAGCGATTAAGTTGCGATAAGGCAATCACAGGCACATCTAGCTCTTTTGCTAAGGCTTTTAAAGAACGTGAAATCTCTGATATTTCAGTTGCTCTGTTTTCACTGCCTCCTTTTACTTGCATCAACTGTAAATAATCTATAATGATTAAATCCAGCCCATGCTCACGTTTTAAACGGCGTGATCTGGCGCGAATGTCGGTGGGTGATAATGACGCAGAATCATCTATAAATAATTTGGAGCTATTTAACAGCCCGACTGATGACGTCAGCCTTGGCCAGTCATGTTCTTCAAGTTGACCCGTACGCAACAAGTGCTGATCAATGCGGCCTAATGAAGACATCATGCGCATGGCTAGCTGCTCGCCAGGCATTTCCATACTAAACACTGCAACGGATAAATCAGTGCCAACAGCTGCGTTTTCGGCCAAATTCATCGCAAATGACGTTTTTCCCATTGATGGGCGGCCTGCGATGATAATGAGATCTGACTTTTGCAATCCTGATGTTTTTTTATCAAATTCAGTAAAGCCAGTACTGATGCCGGTAATCGCATTATCGCTCTCAAATAACTCTTGTACCTTATCAACTGCTTTTGTTAAGAGAGCATTAATTGATTTAAAGCCTTCTTTACTGTCAGCTCCCTGCTCTGCTATCGCGAATACTTTACGCTCGGCTTCATCTAATATTTCAGTGCTACTACGCCCATCCGCATTGTAGGCACTATTAGAAATATCGTTACCTATTTGAATTAAGCTGCGTAACACTGAGTACTCACGCACAATGTCTGCATAGGCTTTTATATTAACGGCTGTCGGCGTGTCATTTGCCAGAGTATATAAAAATGCTAGGCCACCGATGTTGTCTAATTCGTTAAGGCTAGTTAAACGCTCAGATACCGTGATTGCATCATAAGGCTGTTCATTGTCAGTCAGATGCACAATGGCTTGAAAAATAAGACGATGATCTTGGCGATAAAAGTCCTTATCAGTAATGATATCGGCAATCTTATCCCAAGCTTCATTATCCAATAATAAGCCCCCCAAAACAGATTGTTCTGCTTCAATAGAGTGAGGCGGCACTTTTAAATCGGCTACCTTTTGGCTTAACTCAGTGAGTACGTTACTAATTTCTGACACAGGATGACTTCAAAGTTATGTTATAAATAAAAGTAACTACTCATATTTGACATAAAGTTGAGTAGCTATAAACAAAAAAGGGTTGCCAGTGTATGACAACCCTTTTTTGATGTGTACTTATTTTTACGAATAAACGAATGATTCGTAATTTAAGTCATGACTATTCTTCTGCAATAATATTGACGTTAACAACCACATCAACATCAGTATAAAGATGAATTGTAATCGCTGTTTCACCCGTTTCACGGAGCGCACCGTCTGGCATACGCACTTCTTTCTTTTCAACTGCACAACCTGCGGCTGTTACAGCATCTGCAATATCAGCGGTGCCAATAGAGCCGAATAACTTGCCTTCAGAACCGACTTGAGCGGTGATATTAATAGCACCTAATGCTGCGATTGCATCTTTACGTTTTTGCGCTGCTGCTAATGTTTCTGCGGCTGTTTTTTCAAGCTCTACACGACGCTCTTCAAATTCTGCAATGTTTTCTGCTGTGGCTACTTTTGCCTTACCAGAAGGGACTAATAAATTACGC
>CAZORZ010000262.1:0-2764 GCA_964582255.1 uncultured Gammaproteobacteria bacterium
ACGCAGTTAAACAATATAGAAATATCACCGGCCAACATTAATATTGCACAAGGTCAAACTATTCAAGTATTTGCAATAGGCCATTATGTCGATGGAACTGAAATAGATATTACTGACCTAGTGCATTGGGAAAGTAACGCTACTGATATTGCTTCTCTATCGTCCAGCGTGAATGGTCTTATTGAAGCGGGTAATGCAGGTAATGCTTTAATTGCTGCTAGTTTAAATTCAATATCAGCTTTAAGTCAGGTTTCTGTCAGTCCTGCGACACTTCAAAGCATCAACATTGAAACCACAACTCAAGTGCTGCCCAGTGGTTCAGAGATCACCCTAAAAGCGATTGGCGTTTATTCAGACGCTTCAACAAATGACATCACTCATCAAGCGACTTGGCAAAGCTCAGATAACGGCATCTTAACCGTTGATACGATAGATGATGCGCAAAACCAAAGTTATATCGGCCGAGCTCGGGCAATTAGCCCAGGAGTTGTGACTGTTAGTGTTGATTTCAAAGGGTTATCCAGTAGTACCATGTTGACAGTCACTAACGCGATTATAACGCAGATAGCAATAACAAGTGCAAGTTCGGATATCGAAATAAAGGCAACAACTCAAGCTTCTGCACTAGCGACCTATTCTGATGCAAGCACTCTTGATATCACCCAACAAGTACATTGGTTGAGTAGTGATACTGCAATTGCTTCAGTTAATCAGTTTCAAGAAAATGGCGGTTTAATAACGGGTATAGCCGCAGGTAGTTTTCAATTGAGCGCATCATTTAATGACGTTGCATCGAATAGCTTAGCCATTAATGTCAATTCAAATCCTGATATACCTAGCGGCATGACGTTTAGTGTGACGCCTAATGTGATTTTAAATGATAATACAGATAGTTCTCAAATACAGGTGACATTAATTCCAGAGTCTGACAGCGGTACTATAGCCAATGGCACAAGCGTGAGCTTTGACATAACTGAAGGTAATAATACTCGAACAGAAACTGCGACCACTGTGAATGGCGTTGCAACGCTTAACTTAACATCTTCCTTTGATGGTTTGATTACAATACAAGCACGTTTTAATAGTGATATTTCGAGTAACTTCAATGTTTTAAGTACTCAAAATTTTGGTAATATTATCGTGTTCGAAACTCGCAACAATGCTGTTTTTGCCAATAATGAAATAGCTGAGGGCAGTGTCTTTATCGTCTTTTTGCGAAACATGTCCAATAGAGAGTTAAATATCCCTCAAATCATCGTCACAGGCGGCCCAGTCGGCGCTCAAATACCCTTGCCCGACTCACCCATTACCGACGTGCAGTTTACCAGTGGGGGTGCTTTGTCTGGTGGTGAACTGACCATATTGGGATATATAACCGATGCTGCCATACCAGGTAATACGTTTAGGTTAATTTATAACTTTACTGAGGCCAGCATAGGCGTTAATTTCTTGTATGTTTTGGCGTTTTCATTTTAGTGTTGAGTAGAGTGTTAGAAGATACATTTATTGTATTAAGGGTAAATGTAAATAGTGATTGAGACTTTCGACAAATAAAGTTAGAGCGAGTCGACACATGAATGACGAAAGAGTCATTTCTCAGAGCCCACAGATGATTGATTCACTGCATAGACATAAATGAGGTTCTAGCCGCGAGGCCATGATATCTGATTTAAATCATTCCAAGTTCAGCCATGCTAGAGACAGTATCGCCGACGATGAGATGGTCGATGACCCGAATATCCACGAGCTGAAGGGCTGCAACCAGTTTAACAGTCATGCTTCTATCAGCTTGACTGGGTTGGCTCACTCCAGATGGGTGGTTGTGAACTAAAATAACAGCGGCCGCATTATCGGCTAAGGCCTGTTTTACCACTTCTCTAGGATACACATTAGCTCCATCAATAGTGCCGCGAAATAGCTCTCTAAATTCGATTAAACGGTGACGATTATCAAGCATTAAACAGCCAAAAATTTCGTATGGTTTGTCGCGTAACAGCATTTGGCAATATTCTTTTGTTTGCTCAGGTGAGGTGAATTCTGGCGGTTGTTGAAGTGTTTCTTTTAAATGCCGTGAGGCCAGAGTTAGCACCGCTTGAAGTTGAGCGTATTTAGCACTGCCCATGCCTTTGTGTGTGGTAAAGGCCGTTAGATCGGCAGTAAACAATTGCTGTAAAGAACCAAAATCATTTAATAAATCACGCGCCAAATCAACGGCAGATTTCCCCTTAATGCCAGTGCGTAAAAAGATAGCCAAAAGCTCAGCATTGCTTAAGCTATCAGCACCTTTAGCGAGTAATTTTTCACGCGGCCTTTCTTCATCAGGCCAGTCTGTTATTGCCATTTTCATATCCCTATGTTGCTTTTATGTTTAAACTAAAGCATATGAACAATTTGCTCAATAAAAAAATTATTTTAGGCGTGACTGGTGGCATCGCAGCATATAAAGCAGCTGAGCTGACACGACTATTAATAAAACAAGGCGCGCAAGTAAAAGTGGTGATGACTCCTGCTGCCTGTGAATTTGTTCAGCCACTAACATTTCAAGCATTGTCGGGAAACGAAGTTGCAACACAGTTATTAGATGAAAAAGCAGAAGCCGCGATGGGGCATATCGAATTAGCACGCTGGGCTGATGGCATTATTGTTGCGCCAGCCACGGCTGATTTTATCGCTAAATATCACCATGGTATGGCAGACAATTTATTGCTCACTGTTCTATTAGCGTGTAATGCACCGATATTTTTAGCTCCTGCGATGAATGAAA
>CAZORZ010000263.1:0-2759 GCA_964582255.1 uncultured Gammaproteobacteria bacterium
CTGCTACTGAAGCCCCCAAAATCATTACCCAGCCAGAGCCAGTTATTGCTAAAGCGCCTAAACCCTCACCCATAATCAAGCCTACAGCACCCATTAGCCTTGCCCCAATCAAAGCTGAAGACAAACGTGTTGTTAATGGCAGGGGTGATGTCAATCAATTAGCACCTTTTAAATACGCATGGGCATGGGATTATTTCTTAAACGCCAACAGAAACCATTGGACTCCTCTCGACGTCAACATGACCCAAGACGTGCATGACTTTAACCACAAGCTCACGCTTGAAGAAAAACACGTTTACACCAATGTGATGGCATACCTCACCACATCAGATATCTTAGCCATGCGTAACATCGGCATCGCTATGATGGAAAAAATGACTGCACCTGAATTGCAGATATACCAAGCGCGTCAAGTGTACGAAGAAGCCATGCACACATGGACCTATCAACATTGCATCGAAACCATTGGCCTAGACCAAAGTGAAATTTATAACCGCTATAGAGTCGTGCCAGAAATTCATGGCAAAATCCAAATGGCTAACTCACGTCTAGACTCTGTATTACGCTCAGACATAGACCTAACCAACCGAGACGAACTCGAAAATTTCGTTATGGCCTACACCTTCTTTGCAGGCGTTTTTGAAGGCACATGGTTTTACAATGGCTTTAGCCCCATCTTTGCCCTACAACGCAGAGGCTTAATGAAAGGCACCGCCGAACAACTGCAATACATCATGCGCGACGAAGTGCTGCACGCCTCTTTTGGCATCCGTGTGTGCAACCAAATTGTGCTAGAAGAAAACGTAAAGCTAGACCCAAAAGCAATCCAACAAATGTGGGAAGAAGCCGAAGCAGTAGAAATTGACTATGCCAATTACCTAATGCCCGATCCGATTTTAGGCTACAGCGCACAAGATCACATCGCTCAATTTCGCTTCATCGCCAACCGCCGTGCCGCAAAATTGCATCATGCCACACCGTTCCCCGGTGCTAAAAACACACTAACATGGCTAGATGAGCAAGCTAACCTTAAAAAAGAGAAAAACTTTTTTGAAACAAGAGTGACTGAGTACCAGACTGGCGGTGCGCTTAACTGGGATTAGAGAAAATGTTTTCGTCCGTAGGGACACCGCCTAAATTAGATTAGAAACCACTAAAAAAGGATTGATTTGCATCAAGATGGCTACCCCTTGACATATTTCGCACTGATTGATTTATAGCTATTTTAAGCTGTAAATTTCAGTGGCATATTAGTTATTTAGGCCTTTTTAAAGATATAAAAGTTATCGTCCTATGCTAGACATAAGAGAATTGAGCGCTCGATCAAAAATGGAATTAGACTGCATTAATTTAGCATTTCCTGCTCGAAATTCAACGGCAAGCCCAAAGCTAGTTATATTTTTTATTTTAATGCCATGACGATTAACGAAAACAAATTTACCCGTGACATTGCTTTTCCATGATAGCTTACCTTGTGTGGAATCCATGCCCTCATTATTAAACTCAACCCATGTTCCAATACCTAAAGATTCGGCAATTTCTAAAAAGTTATCTTGGTCAGAATTTGACTCAATGTGAATTTGCAAATGGGGCGATGAATCCATGATAATTTCGTCATCAATTTGTATGTCACCATTGGCAATGCTGGCAGTAAGCTCGTCTAAACTGCTTATCACGACATCCGTTTCAGAGTTGTGAATTTCACCCACAGAGTCCTCTTCATTATTTTCTAAATACTCATCAATTTTGGTGAGATTGATATCAATTCCTTGCTGTTGGTTATCTAATTTTTGTGCATTTTCAAAAGCTGCCTCCATATTTTCATGAGGCCATACGGTGGTATCATCAACTCGAGTAACCATGTTCTTATTACTAAGCCGAACAATTTTTGCATGTTCTTTAACCAGCATTTGAAATACAGCATTTTTATCATCATTCCCCAGTTTGATAAGCTCCATGCCTTTTGATAAGGCACGTAGTAATGCAGGAAGTGTTTTAAATAGCTTTCTTTTATCCTCTTCAGTGTGTTTAACAAGAAGCGTCCAAACAAGAGTTGTTGATGTTCGTTTAATGTTTTTCCAATGAGGCGATTCTACACCCTGAGTTAACAAGGTGTGATAGAGAGCTGACTTCCAAATGCCATCAATAAAATCAACAATATCAAAGTTTAAATCATGCTTGTCGATGAGTTTTTTAATGAATAGATGCGACAGCTCTTGAGCTTGAGATATTTTGTCATCACTTATTTTCTCTACCGCAATGACACTTTCGAGTAGCTCGTTAGAATGCGTTTTTTCATCATTGATAAACGATTTAAATTGCTCTAACGCCTGTTCAAAAACGACAATATCTTGATCAAAATCAAGAAGCAATTTTTCTATGATATCTTCAACTTTGGTGATTAGTCGCTTTTCGCTATCAATATCATCACTCCACCCTAATGATGCTTTAGAAATACTATCGAGTAGTTGTCTGGCGGGATGTTTTTTAGAATTAAAAAAACTGTTATCTATGAGCGCCACTTTTAAAACTGGAATTTGTAACCTACCAATTAGCACTTTTATGGGGTTTGGCAGTGCATCATCTTCAAAAAAGAAATCGAAAATCATAGAAACAATATCAATAACTTGATTATTAACAATACTACTTTGCTGACTATTATCTTCTTTAAAAGCAACGAGCTGTTGATGTAATTGAGCTTTTATATCTTTTGGGTCTGAATGAATGTCTGATGCACTAGAAATAGCGTAAGCACTTTG
>CAZORZ010000264.1:0-2752 GCA_964582255.1 uncultured Gammaproteobacteria bacterium
CACCTTTCTCTAGGTAATAACGGGCAACAACCAGTAGGGCTTCGCCATAATTCTGCCAGTTGGCAGGCGTCATAGGATTTATGTCCAGCAAAGCCCTCATCTCAGCAGCATACAAGCCCAAGTCTCCTAAAAAAAAGTGTACGTTAGCCAAAGCAGTCCTTACTCTGAAGTTATACGGCTCCAGTTCGCGACTCCTGATAGCATAAGCACGGGCCTCCTCTGCGTAAACAACATTCTTCTCCCGTACAGCCATGTACATATACACCTGGGCCAGGTCTGCCGTATAAGACGCCTGGATAGGGTTTAGCCGATGAGCCTCCGAGAGCAGTTCTTTGGCCAAGGCATGCTCCTCTGCTGCTAAAGCCCGGGCTCCCTCTGCCCCAACCCGACCAGCGTTATAAAAATTATAGCCTGTGTACATCAACCCTAGGGCCAAGAGGCAAATCAGCAGTGACTGCACAATCCTTCCAGCCAAAGGGGGGATAGGACCTCTCGCAGGTTTTGACTCAAATTGCTTCGCTGCACTTCTATTGTTTTTATGATCACCATCCTTTTGCGCCAATAAACTCAACCCGCTCTGACCCAAGGCAAAAAGAATCCAGAGAGTCAAAGCTACCGCCGGGAGCGAAAGGTTAAAATCCATAGCACTATGTACACCCAAAGCTAAGGTAACCGCCGTCACCGTCCAGACAGCAGGCCAAAGCGAGTTATCTCTCCTCTGTCGCCAGCGACGCAAAACAAAAAACAGCAGCATGAGAAAAGTAAAAAGGAAAAAAAGAAAACCAAACACTCCCGCTTCTACCCAGACCTGTAAAAAGTGATTATGTACTTCCGTAGTAAAATAGTTTTCTGACTTATATTGATGGTAAAGATTCTCCCAGCCACCGCCACCTGCTCCCAGCCAGAAGCGACCACCACGGATCAACCGCCAAGCGTCTTGGAAAAAGATAAGCCTGCTTTCTTCAGCGATAAGTACGCCGCCCTCCAGCGTTTCCACCCTCCGCAGCACATCTGTCGGCACCAGCTGCCGTGAGATATCCGGCACAACCCCGACTGCATAGCTATAATAAATACTACCCATCAGCAAAAAGTAAACCACACCCAGCACCGGCAGCAGCCGGCGAGATCTTTCTTCTAGGTTAAGCCTGTCCAATAGAGCTGGTCCCAGCACAAATGCAGCCACTCCGGCAGCACTGATTGCCATTCCCAAAAGAGTCCATCTCAAAACACTCATACCGCCACCAGCCAGCAGTGCCGGAATCAACCCGCGACCGACCATCAAAGAGACGCCGGCAATAAAAAGAATATAATAAAAGCCTTCCCAGAGTTTTTTAAGCGGCAACCCCCCCAGCCAAAAAAGCAAAGCAAACGGTGTAACAATAAAAACTCCGCGGGACTGGGTAGCCATCAGGACAATAATCAATAGAAAAATTCCCGTACCATAGAAGAGTTTTAAAACAAAATGCCGGGTATTCCCCCAGAGATAAAGCCCACTGATCCAACCTATCAACATATAGATCGCCAGTATGTTAGGATACTGAAAAGTAGAATTCATACGATTACCCACAAAAGCACCGGGGAAAGAGATCACCCCGATCGCACTTCCCATGCCCACGAGTGCCACGCCGATAGTGCTCAGAAAAATAAGTGCCAGAACTATGTCCAGACTTTTTTTAGACTTTACCAGGTGCAAAAACAACAAATAAACCAAAAAGTAAGTTAAAATATGTATAAAAACAGTTATCGACTGGTTAGTATTGACAGCCACCAAAAGGGAGAGAAGATAAGCCAGCACCAACCCACCCAGTGAAATACTCAAAGGTAGTTTTAGAAGGAGCAACTCCTTCTTTAAAAATAAGTCCAGACCAAAGACAAAAAAAACTGCACCTGCAAAAAACTGTACTACCAACCAGTCAGGTGGGAAAAAGAGACCGCGCATGAACGCCGGGAAAACGGCCAAGCACCCTGCTCCCAACCAGAGAAAATGTTTTAAGTCTATATTTAATTTCTGCCCGGTTGACTTTCCCATGGCTGTTTTCTTCTGCTGTGTCACTGTCTTGGTCACGACCTCACTCCTATGCAATAAATTTAAGAAACGATAGACGCTGATTTATATGATTTAGGATGATTTTGCAGTAAAAAAGAAAATTCCTATAGAATGAACTTAGACTTACATTCTACTCCCATATTCTACAACCCTCTTTCCGATTCCTGCTTTCGATAAAAAATTACTACATATTTCTTTTTTGTGAAAAAAGGCAGGGGGCACATCCTCTCAAGAGGAGATGTGTCCCCCTACTTTAACATGTACCTTTAACGTTGTATCTCTTTCTGTGTTCAAATTTTACTCGTACAATGCTTCTACCCCAGAATTACAACTGCCCTAGTTTGCTCAGCAAACGCTTGATCATCACCGCACCTTCTGCTCTGTTCGCATCGTCAAGAGGAGCAAAGGCAGAGGTGCCATCTGGCTGAAGGCGTCCGGCAACAATGCCTGCCTTAGCAGCTTGCACAACTACTCCCCTGGCCCACGAAGCAATCGTATCAGCATCAGTGAATCTGGCTAATTGCGCTTTTACCTGGGACGGAGTTAGAGTAACATGTACGCCGCCGGCTCCTAGTGCCCTGATGACCATGGCGGCCATCTCCTGGCGCGTGACAGGGTTTTCCGGTCTGAAAATGAACGTATTATCATCTTCTTCATAGCCAGAAACCAGATCAGCTTTAGCCGCCGCTTCTACATAGCCGTAGA
>CAZORZ010000265.1:0-2750 GCA_964582255.1 uncultured Gammaproteobacteria bacterium
TAATAGTGTGGCTGAAAACAGGTCAAATATTTCTATATTTTCATTCATCGCAAACCCCATTTGTCTTGTATCTCAAACAGTCTCTCAAAAGTTTTAGATAACTTAAGGCTCTTGAGCTCATAATCATCCAGTAATGCCCTAACTTCTTTAACATGTAATCATTCTTGCAAGTCAAGGAACAAATACTCTTTTGCAGGTGTTTCGCTTGTGTCTGTAGTGTTGCTATCTCTTCGCTGAGTTCTACTACTCTGCCTTTGGCGTATGTTATGTTCTCTTCATTCATCATAGCCCCTTAATATAAAATAGCGTTTAACGCTATCTTCCCTGCTTCATGCAGTAGCCCAGCTTTTAACTTGTCGGCTATCTCATCACCCACGCTTACACCGTCTTTAAATGCTTTAGGTGATGGTGACTTTAACAGCTTTAGCCCCTCTTTGGTAAGTTCCACACAGTCAAACTGATTTATATTTGATGGTATCTGTGGACGCTTATCGGGGTATATGAAATTTACATACCCATTAGAACGCAACCAAAAAAGCGTTTCTGCATATGTTACTGTCTTGCCTGTAAAGTCTGTAGCCTTGAAGTCTTTTAGGCTTTTAAGTATCTCCTGCACCTCTGCATCTGGTGATATTTCGATACATTTGGGAAAGTGATTATAAAGTTTGTTTAAAATCGCACTTGTAAAAATATCAAATAGTTTTATATTTTCATTCATCTTTTAACCTCCAACAGTTTATAAAATTCTACCCTAACCCAACTTAAACAAAGTTGAGCTATAGAACAACTTTACCCTTTTATCCCTCGTGTACGTGTGGTATTTGAGTTAAAGATTATTTTTGTATATAAAATTTAGCGTGTCCTGTTTGCACCCATCGCCCATTAACTTTTTGATGTACTGTCCACTCTTCACTACTTGGAGTCTCTGAACAATTCAATGGGCTATTAAACACGTTCCATGCTTCTTTTTTTGAGTCAGTTCCCTTGAGTAGTAGAAACTCACCTTTATCCAAGTACAGCCCTGTGTGTAACTCTACTGTTCTATCTCCGACTACTTTCCATTTATTACGCTTAAGACCACCATCATTCTTGACTATCTCCTTACCTAAGAAGAAACATTTATTAGACCGTTTGATAGTTAATTTTGTATCTGCATATATTTTATCTACATCTGAACTCTTGTTTATTCTTGCCCATGAGCCGTTATAGATACCCATACCAAGAGCTTTTTTTGATGGTACAATAGTAGAGTAGTGCCGTTCACAAGTATCTTTATCTTGCCAATACGCACCGTGTTTAAAGTCGCTACCATCCATAGGTCTAACAACCAAATTACAGTTATCTTCCTGCATTTTCTTAAAATCTACATTATTGATATTCCCTGCTTTTTTTAGTATATCAACTTCACTCTGCACATCTGCATTTTGCATGGGGTTACCTCTTACCTCTATACTTTTGATGTCTCCATCATCAGCAACCAACTGATAATGGCTAATCCCTATTGCTAACACCCCAGCTATAACTATTTTTTTAATGTTCATTTCTGTGCCTCCTAAATCTCATTCATTTCTACTACAATCTTATCACAGTCTCCCCAAATTTTAACAACATCTAAATCACAAATTTGGCTATCATCCTTGTACGCTATGCCATTTAAAGCATCTTGTATGCCCTTAGTTAGATTATCTGTATCTGGTCTTTGTGTATGCCAATAGGCATTGGCTTTTTTCTTCTTGCTCCAACTTTTTGTCTTTGCAAATTGAAATAAAATAGTCATTCTAATAGCACCATCAAAAGGCTTACCCATTTTAGTGAGTGATTTGATTGTGTCCTTATAAGCCGTATATTTCGGGTCGTTGTATGTTCCCCAACGTGTCACTCTTGGTCTTGGTGCAGGGATTGGTCTAAGGTCATAGATAAGAACTTCACTTCTCATCAAACGCTACTAACATAGCATCACCACCTAAGAAGTCATACCATTGTTTCGCCAACACATCTACAATGTTTATTGACCTTTCTCGGTACATGCAAAAAACAACTGCCTTGCCTGTAAAATAATCAAGAGACACTTCATCGTCTGCGTTAATAACTGCTACATCATCTTTATATTTCATCTGTTCCCACGCTCTACTTTCTACAAATACTAGGACGGGTTTTTTTATCCCCTCTTCTTGCATTATCTCTCTAGCTATTTTGAGTGCATTTTTTTGTGTGGTGTATTTGTATTTCATCTCGTCCCCCTAAAATGGAATTTCATCTTCATCTATATCAACCGTGGGTGGTACTGCTGTCTGTGGCTGTCTGTATGATGGTTCTTGTGTCTGTGGTGCTTGACTTTCTGGCTGACTGTAGCCCTGCTGTTGTGTCTGCCCTTGATTCTCATTTTTATCTATGAAATCAAACTGCTCCAATTTGATACTAACCTTGCTTCTGTTTGTTCCATCTTGTGCTTTCCATGTGCTTTGCTCTAACTCTCCACGTACTAATATTCGACTGCCTTTTCTAAAATACTGATTGATAGTTTCTGCACTACGCCCAAATGCTCCCACATCAAAAAAACTTACTTTTTCTACAAGATTTCCATCTACACCTTTATACTTTTTGTTGTACGCTATTGAAAAGTTTGCTACTGCACCCCCACTATTCAGATACTTTAGTTCTATGTCTTTTGTTATTGTTCCTAAGATTATTATTGTGTTCATGCTACATCTCCTATTTCGTATTCTGCTTTAAGTATCTTTGTTAGCCAC
>CAZORZ010000266.1:0-2746 GCA_964582255.1 uncultured Gammaproteobacteria bacterium
GATAGATTAATGCTTTGCTTAATTAATGGTAGATGGGTTCGTTTTACGCTTACGAAATAAATTTTATCGCTCATTGAAATAAAGACGCGTTATTACTTGATTAAAGTAGGGCTTTTTAGCATAACTTAGATAACATTTAATTTTTTTAATTCATCGTTTAAAGGCTTTAGCTGTTGCTTATAGTTCTTATAAAACCCAACTGATTTATTACTCACAGGCTGCCTAACTTGGTCAAAAGATGCGGTATTGCAATAATGATTATTTTTATAAAAATATTGCACCTCTTCATTCCAGTCTAAATCTGTAAATTCAAACACCTGTTGAGTCACTGCATCAAAATTTGCTACTAAATTTTCATATTCCACTAACATTATATCGTCTGGATATTGCTCCATCCAAGAGTTCATAACTCGTCGTTCAATAGAGGTGAAATGAGCGATATCCTCTAATCGTGTTGCATAGCTATGCGTACTTAAAAAGTTTTGCTTATAAATGGATAGTCCGTTGTCCATCGGATCTCGCTTACAATATAAAAACTTAGCATCTGGAATCATCTTTTTAATAAAGCCCACATTGACAAAATTAGAGGGTAATTTATCAATTAACCAACGGGGGGCTTCTTTAGGGATTTCTTGATTTTTGGTAATAAACTCAATTTTTTCACGATACCATTGAGAAATATCTTCTAAATTTTCATGCTTATCAAAATATTTTTTATAAGCTGCTTCAACAAATAATAACTCACCACCTGCAACAACGTGCTCCGATGTATTTAGAGCTTGTTCCAATAATGACGTTCCAGAGCGTGGTAAGCCTATAATAAAAAGAGGGCTAAATTCTTGCTCTGTTACATCTTTATAATGAACTGTCGATACGTCCATAATATGTGTATTGGCGATGATAGTATCAACCATTTCCTCCATATCTTGCCTTGAGTAATGAACAGGTTTTACTGTATTTTGGCTCATAAAACATGAGAATGCTTTTTCATATTGGTTTAGCTTTTCATATGCTGAGCCTAATAAATTAAGATGCGTCGCTTTTGTTATCGGCGTCAAAGTCTGTATGTTTTGTTTTTCTAAATGTTCAACTACATATCTATATTCACCTAAGCTAAATTTTGCTCTAACCAAGGTTAAGTCAGCTTGATTTTTATAAAAGGATTTTTTGTTTTTTTGTATAAAATCTCTAATATCCTGACTATCTCCTTCATGAATTTTTAAATCTAATAAACTTTGTAAGGCACTTTTCGCGCCAAGAGACAGGGCTTTTTCTAATGCATTTTTAGCATCTGTTAATCGACCAACCAACACAAGAAAACTGCCTGCTTTTTGTAAAATCTCAGGATTATTTGGCGCAATATTTAATGCTTCAAAATAATATCTAAAAGCCTCTCCTATTTCACCTGTTAATAAATAAGCTTGGCCAAGAGCGGTATAAATCTCTGGTTGAGAAGGATTCTTTTCTAATGAGTAACGATAACAGTTAGTTGCCATTTCATGCTCACCCTTATGCATTAAGGCATCACCTAACATGGTATAGCCTATTGGGCTATCTGGTTCTTTTTGGCTCACATCATTGGCTAAAAGAAGAGCCTGATCGAACTGACCTTGTTGGATTTTAGATAAAAAATCTTTTTTCTGAATGGATAATGTCGACATAATATTCTCCCCAGTTACCTGAGATAATCAAATAAGGATGATCCTGTAATGCGCGAAAATACAGCTTGCGCGGCATCTAGAGTCGTTTGTTCAATAGTAAGTTGGCTAATGGCAGCCGCTAAGTCTGTATCTCTTAGAGACGATAGAGTTGTTTGAATGGAAACGATATACGCTGCATTATCATTTTGTTGTGACGTCAGGCCATTCATCCGTCCACCGACCGATGTTCGCGCATCTAATATCGTCTCAAAAAAAGCATCAAGATCATCCATGATGGTGCCTAAATCAGCAGAACGCTCTGTAGAGTCTAAATCACCTAATGTATCTATAAAGGCTTCAACGGTTTCAAATATGGAACGATATTGTCCTTCTGAAACAGTGTATGTATCACCCGCTGCTGGCGTACCTGTAATTGAGGTACGAATTCCTGCAAACTCTATTGGTGCACTATCTGTATAGGTTCCAGATGAAATTGTTTGCCCTGGTGTGCTGCTTCCTATTGGGGCAGCGTGAGCTCCATTCACATCAATAACATCGTATGTATTTGCGCCGGTGAAAACGATGTTATAAGTGCCTTGTAAAAAGGTATTTGAATCAATCACCATAGCAGGTGCCATGACACCGGTAGAACCCGCTTGTAAGACAGATGATTCATTGAGCCCATAATCACTTTTAATCTTTAAAAACAAATCACTGCCATTGTCATCGCCTTTTATTTGGCGCGTTTCACTAATTTGATAAGAACGAAAACCTTGATCTCCGTTATAAACAATATGCTCAGTTGAGCCCGTTATTGTTTTTGTAAAAGGTGGGTTTTTGTTGGATGTGCCTGCAAACAGATGGTTACCACTGTTATCTCTGGTGTTGGATAAAAATAGCAGTTCACTAAAACGCTCTTTAATTTCTGATTTAATACTATTTAAAGCACCTGAAGCATTAATGCCATTGCCTGCCTGAATAGCTAACTCTTTCATTCGAAAGTAGGTGTTTTCGATGGCATTTAAGGTTGTATCTGATAAACGCAAACCGTTTTCTGCTAACACAATATTTAAATTATATTGCTGATTAACCGATATCGTTTGTTC
>CAZORZ010000267.1:0-2735 GCA_964582255.1 uncultured Gammaproteobacteria bacterium
CGTCAGGAAGCAAAATCTAACGGCCTTAGCCCTAATGATGAAAATCCATCAAACAAACAAACCACTGAATATGTGTTTCGTGGCGAGCTCTTAGAAGAGGCCTCGGAAAACAAAGGTTTTCGTCCTCAAAAAGATCAAAATATTGATCCTGCCAATCAGGATGCCATTAACAGTTATGAAAACAACAGCACACCAATTGACACCTTAGCGTTTAAAGAACAAGGCGCCATTTTAGACGCCTATGCTTAAACTCTAATTCAATAACACATGCAAGCCCTGAGCACCCCGCTTCACTTGAATAAGAAACCCATCTTCGGCTTGTCGAAACAACCTGCTTAAAGCATCTAAACTTTCAATTTTTTGGCGATTTACTGCCGTCAGTTCATCGCCCGCCCTAAAGCCGAACAGCCATGCCTGAGAGCCATTCGCCACAGACGTTATCATCAGTTGTGATAATTTCCCTTGCCGCAAATCAATTTTATGCACCTCACTTATCGTTAAGCCATGTAAACGCACGTGTAAATTTTGACCTACATAACTGCGCCCATTTGCTTTGTTTAATTTGTATCGAGAACGACAAGGGCTTTCCTAGCCTTAATGTTTTTAAAACTACGCGCTGATTAATACGCAATAAACCTATTAAATTATGAATAACTGAGGTTGTTTTTATACGTTTTCCGTTTGCTTCGATAATAACGTCAGCAACCTTTAAACCTGCCTTATACGCTGACGAGCCTACCTCAACTTGAGTCACCACAACTCCATGTTGAGTTTTTTTAACCTTCAGTGCAGCAGCCAATTGAGGTGATAAATTTTGTGCTTGCACACCTAAATGGCCACGCTTAACCTCTCCATAGTCTATTAACTGGTGCATGATGTTACTCACCATATTAATCGGTATGGCAAAACCAATGCCTATGTTGCCATTGTTATTTGTGCCGCTTCCTAAAATCGCAGTATTAATGCCGACTAACTCCCCTCTTAAATTAACCAAGGCTCCGCCTGAGCTACCCAAATTAATTGAGGCGTCGGTTTGAATGAAATCTTCGTATGATTCGATACCCAAGCCAGAGCGCCCTAAGGCCGACACGATCCCCGAGGTTACGGTTTGCCCCAAGCCAAACGGGTTACCAATTGCCACCACAAAGTCACCTACTTGTAACTGCTCAGAGTCGGCAAACTTTAATTGTTGGAGACTGGCAGGCTTTATTTTTATAACCGCCACATCGGTATCAGGGTCGCGCCCAACAACTTCGGCATAAAGTTCTCTGCCATCGACTAAGGTCACGATAATTTCAAAAGCATCTTCTATGACATGATTATTAGTTAAGATATAACCTTTGCATCATTGGGCGACTACTCACACTTTTCTTCCCTCGCGTTGAAATATTTACCACCGCAGGGGTTACTTGTTTTAACATCGGCGCTAAGCTTGGTAGCC
This sequence comes from uncultured Gammaproteobacteria bacterium, assembly GCA_964582255.1. GTDB lineage: Bacteria > Pseudomonadota > Gammaproteobacteria > CAYZQE01. Next base: position 1,442 of record CAZORZ010000267.1, read on the forward strand.
TCTGACCATCAATAGCAAAGGGCAGTGTAGCTAAAGCAGAAGTGCTAAAAGCTAAAAGAAGTATGAGTGAGTAAAAATCCTTCATTTTTAGCTTAAAAAGAGCGGGGGTTAAAGCTAAAGTTTTCTTGCATCTTTTGATATATCTCACGCAGTTCTGCCGATTCGATTTTAGGGTTTTGAATTAAAATTTCGACGTATTGATCTCCCGCTTGTTTAACCCCTGGTAATCCTCGACCTTTTAACCGTAGCTTTTGACCTGATTTAGCATTTTCTGCAATCTTCAAATCCACTGCCCCTGCTAAGGTAGGCACTTTTATTGTTGTACCTAAAGCCGCTTCCCAAGGTGCTAAGTGCAGTTTTAAAATAATATTTTGGCCATCAACTTGGTATAAAGGATGACGCCTAATTATCAACTCTAAAATTAAATGACCATTTTTTCCTCCTTCTGGAGACTCATGCCCTTGCCCTGACAGTTTTATTTTTTTACCTGTCACCGTGCCTTTAGGAATAGCGACCTTTAGCTTTTTAAATTCTGGCACACCAAATTGATTAACTGTATTTTTAACAGGTAATTGAATCAGCTTCTCTCCACCATGAAAGGCTTCTTCTACCGTTATTTCTAAACTCAAGGTTTGGTCTTCCCCTTGCGCTAGAGGTCTTGCTTGACGTTGCCCGCCAAAACCACCTTGATTAAATCCACCGCCACTTTGTTGCTGGCGAAAAACAGATTCAAAAAAATCATTAAAATCACCGCCACTAAATCCTTGTGAACCCCGTCCACCTGACCAACCACCTGCTCCACCGTTATTCCAATCAGAGCCCATTTGGTCGTAAGCAGCTCTTTTTTCTTTATTTTTTAAAACCTCGTAGGCTTCGTTTACTTCTTTTACCTTATCTTCTGCTCCTGCCTGCTGATTAATATCAGGATGATATTTTCTGGCAAGCTTACGATAAGCTTTCTTAATTTCATCCGCAGGAGCTGTTTTTGCAACGCCTAAGGTCTTATAATAATCTTTGTAATCCATATAAATGATATAGTGTTCTGTAAAGAGCACTATAAATAGGTGTAAAGCTTTAAAACTCAAGGCATCTTATAGACCGCACCTTTTATTTAAAATAACTGGATTTGTCCTTGTCAGACTCTCATTTATTGTTTAGTATTCGCGCCCTTTCGAAATACAAGAAATGGGCAGAACCCATTTTTAAGGAATTTTTATGAAAACCTTTAGTGCCAAAGCCGAAACAGTCCAACGTGATTGGTTTCTTATCGATGCTACCGACAAAACGTTAGGTC
>CAZORZ010000268.1:0-2735 GCA_964582255.1 uncultured Gammaproteobacteria bacterium
TTTAGAAGAAGAATTTTCTTTGTTATTAGGAGATTCTTTTATCCTAGAAGATATACCATTCGATTATTAGATTTATATAGAAGGAACTTTGACTTTTGTAAAATTACATTACTAAAGCTTAGTTAAGAATTTAATGTTTACCATCAAAAAACCGTATTATTTCTACAACAATTACCATAATAAACTTATGGGACTTTTTTTGAGTAGAATTTTCTTAATAAAATTTTGAATAAAAAATATTCACTACAAGGAGAGTAGCGTTGAAGAATATTGATTTATTGCAGATCCATATAATCAACTAGAAATGGATAAATACCGGTAAAGAGTTTGTCTACTAATGCCAAATTCTTTGGCAAGAGCAGTTTTGTTAACCTGTATTGTTGGAGTTTCTAAAGAGATACGTTGCTTTATATTCGTAATCTGTGAATCAGTTAAAGAGTTTTCACGTTTATAGACACCACGTGCTTTAGCCTTGGTAATACCTTCCATTTGACGTTCTTTAATAAGAGAATGCTCGAATTCAGCAAATGCGCCCATAAGAGAAAGCATAAGATTAGACATAGGAGATTTATTACCTGTAAATTCCAATCCTTCTTTTAAAAATTTAACTTGAGCTTGCTTTCCAGAAATACTGCTAATAATACGCCGTAAGTCTTCAAGATTACGAGCTAATCTATCCATACTATGCACAATAACAGTATCGCCATCTCGTATATAATTAAGCATCTCCTGAAGCTTAGGACGCTTGGTATCTTTGCCTGAGGCGTGGTCAGTGAAGCAAATATCTAAATTAATATCTGATAATTGACGTTCTGGGTTTTGTTTTATGGTGCTAACTCGTACGTAACCAACTTGTTTTCCTGTCATGACTATAAATCATTTGATTTGCTCAAATCTATAAATTTAAAAAAAGGCGATTTTAATTAAAAGACCGATTGCTAGGACTCCCATTGTTTTAAGCCAATTAGTATTATTTGTAATTTTATCTTCGAGTCTATTAATATCAGATTCCAATTTGCATTCCAATCTAACAATATCTGCTTTAGTAGCAACCGTTTCATCAATGTTAGAAATAACACTGGTAATAGCCTCTGCCTGATTTTCCTTAAAACCAGATGCTATAAATTTTTTTACTGCTTGGTGCGTATCAATTATTGCCATAATTATTATTTATAAATTTATTGTCTACTTAGTTTATAATATAAGTTACAATGTGTCAAATAGAAAAGAAAGATACCTTGAGTTACGTGGTGGTGTGATAGTGTAAAATAGTGTAAAGAGGCTGTAGCCTAGTTTACAGTCTTCAAAGGTAATAGCTGCCTTAGATAGAAAAATAGAAGCGGGATTTGCTTAATGCGTTTGCAAAGAAGTGGTGAGTATGATATTGGTTGAAGGAGTTAATAAACAAATTGAGAATGTATTATGAAACGAACAGATAGCGAAGTATATAGTTATACTGGAGTGTTAGGGGTTTTTGAACACGCCGTTAAAGAAGCCGCTGCTACTAAAATAATTGTTGATAAAAAAGCACTAGATGCGACTCAATCTCTTATTAAGGCTCAAAACCTTGTCACTCAGCTAACGAATGAAATTGCTTCGGATCAACAACTATTTACCCAAAAGATCCATGCGCAGTCTATTATTAGCAATAGACCTATTAACCAAGATATTGGTCAAGCTATTAAGTGGATTAAGGAGGATATTGCTAGAGTACAAGCTAATGATGAACATGCACGTCTTGCTACAAACAAAGCTATTGTTGATAAACAATCTCTAGCTAACGCTAAAAATATTGTTTCCACCAAGAATATTGAAGTTGTTAATGCTAACAATCTAGTCAAAAGTGCTAATGATAAAGTTTTTGCAACTAATAAAGCTCTAGTCGATGCAAAAGTTTCTATTGTTACAGAGATGGAACAAACAAAGGTTTTAACCTTAGGTGATAAAGATTCTGGATTAAAATCTGATATTATGAAAATTCAGACTGCTGAGTTTGTTGATCACAGCGGTCATTTTAACACAACAGACAAAGGACAAACATTACTCAAACAGTATGGGGACACATTTGTAGGCGGGGTATCTAACTTTATAGAAGCCGTACAGAAAATGGACGCAGAAATACCTTGGGGACGTTATATAGGTCCAAATACAAAGGCAGTGCACCTTTACACTGGAAAAGAGCCAGACTCAACTTGTACAGATGGACGCGCCATGACTGCTTCTGATGTAGCTAATGCCATACCGTATTTAAAGAAGTTTAATCTTGATTACATAGGTATTGAAACAACTTCCTCTAAGGAGGCCTCAGGGGTTAGTGCTTTGATGAAATCTGGGCCTTTTACTTGTAAAGTATTGAACTTAGGAGACTACCGCGGTATTACTGATTGTGAGGCTAAAGATATAGCAGGGGCGATATCCTCTAACGCTTTTCCTAATTTAGTAACTTTAAGCTTAGGTGGTCAAGTTCCTAATACTATTACCGAAACAGGACGTGGTTTAGTCAACAAAGCCTTAAGTAATATTCCTCACGAAATTATTGCTTTCTGGGGTAAAAATGACGGTGGTTACGCAGCTACATTTAAAGATAAAGACGATAAATACCTTGGTCTTACTATGGGATCAGATATAACTAATTCTATAATCGGGATTGCTAATTCTTCTATGATATCTGGAGTTAGCGCTGGGGATCAGTTTCTTCCTAGTGTAAAAGAGCAGATAATAACATGTATTAAGGG
>CAZORZ010000269.1:0-2735 GCA_964582255.1 uncultured Gammaproteobacteria bacterium
CGTTATATAAACGATCCAAGACAGTGACATCGGTCAATAGTTGAGTTTTATGTCGCTCTAAATCATCACCGATTGCATCAATTTGATCGCGCACAAGTTCATATTGCTGCATAAACTGCACTAAAGGTTTCGCTTTACCTAATAAGCGAGAGAGAAATCCTTGTTTTACATCGGGATCAAGGCCGCTAATATCAAAGCCTCGAACAGTCGCCATCATATTGTTGAGCGATTCACCCGCTGCTCCAGTGTCTTTGTTACGTATACCATCCAGCATATCATCTGAAATTTTGGCTAATTGTTGCTGTGCAGGCGCACCAAAATACAGTAACGAGTGACTATCATCAAAGTCTATTTGCTGTATTAATGCATCTATTTCTTGGCGTTCTTTACTGTCTGATTGCTGGTACTGTATTAGTTTTTTGCCCTGCATTAGGTCACTTTCAATGGTTTTTAGTAGAGTCTGATCTATCATGGAGTATTCCTACATTACTGTTATTAATTAATTCAAGCCTTCATTTTTAAGCTGGGTTTCGAGCACTTCCATGTGTATGTCTAAGTCATTTAAATCATTGTCTAGCAAGTGTTGTAGCTGTTGCTTAAAAACATCTTCAATGGTCACTAATACACGACGAAAGTTAGTTTCTAGTGATGAACTGCGGCCATTTGTATGCGACTGAGCATATCCGCTGACAACTTTGCTTGCACCATCTAAATAGGTATTAAGAAATTTACGCGCTAAGCGTAAATCACGAGGGTCACGAGCAATTTCAGCTAAAATCTCTCTTGCCAAGCTGATAATACGAACCAAGCGTTGATTAAGCTCTGATTGTTGAATTTTCAGGCTCGCTTGTTCGATACTGGAAATTTTTTTCTCTGCTAGCTGCAATGCTTCGCTAACGCGCTTATTACTGCCAGTATAACTGTCTGCTGCGGTAGCTTTGAGACTAGGGTCGAGCCCGTATAACATGATAAAGGCAACGCCAGTACCTACAGCAAAAATTAATGCTATGGGGGCGCTATGAGCCGCACCAACCCAAGCGGTTAAAGCTGTTGCTGCAGAAACAGTCAATGCCCCAAAAGCTTTAAAAGGTATTAACCTTGTCCCCGTTAATTTAAGGGGATCAACCTCTTGTTTAAAACCCTGTCCAGCGAGCATAGCGCCTGCAACAAACAAGCTGTAAGCCAAGGCATTTGCAACCACTAAAACTAAGTTACCACTGGTTAAAGAAAATACGGTGGCTGGGATTAAAGGTAAAGGCAGTAGCCAAAGTAAGCGCGCTTTTTGCGGTTTTAAAGCCGCAGCCTGCTTACGCCGTAAATTAAAGTCTTGCACCTCTTGTTTCGCTTTAAGAGCCTGTTTTTCAAGCTCAGAAGCGCCTTTAGGTAACCAATGAGCCGCTAGCTCGCCACTTTCTTTGAGTACAGACTGAAGTACTTTGCTCCATTCTGGGGGAGGTTGTTTAGGCATGAATTAAGACACCATCAATGCTTGCCAAGCGACTATACCGATAGTCGCAAATAGTAAAATAATAGCGATGCTTTTGCGTAAAAAATTGGGCATGAATACTGGTCCTTTAATGAACTATGTCAACGAGCTATCTTATATGACTATACGTCCATAAAAATCAACGCCTGATAACTGATAACTGATAACTGATAAAAGTAGACAGTAGCATAGCGCCAGCGCATCGTTGAAATCCGCCGTGGATTAACAGACGAATATTTAAAAGACCGAGACAATCAGGTTAATTTAAAACTCGCGGCTTAAAACCAAGGAACGATAAAAATGAAAACCAACACCAACACCAACAAGGTGGCTTATGAACAGTGATTATTTAATCATGATGATGGCCTTACCGTTTTACATAGTCGGTTGCTACTTTTTAGTGAAATGGGCGTATAAGCAGGGTCATCAGAGCCATTGGGCGCATAAAAGCCTGTTCGCACTAGTTGTCTTTATTGCCTACAACACCCCTGTGGGCTATACCTTTATCCCTGGCTTAATCGTGATGAAGAGCTATTGCCAAGAAGCCGGTTTTACCCTGTATAAAACCCCAGAACAATGGATGCTGGAAAACCCCGGGGTGGCAGAGACGTTAATTAGGCCAGATAAACCTGATGACGAACGAATTATAGATGCACAAGGACGTAATGTACTGGTTTATCACTTAAATCAACGCTTTGATTGGCGTACAACGGGAGGAGACCGTTGGAAAAATATCAACAAAGGCATCCAAACCGTCGTCGACGTAAAAACAAAAGAAGTCATGGCAAAACGCATCGACTACTCACTGAATGCATTACCTATATATGGGGTAGAGAGTTGTTTTAAGAAAGAAGAACGCAGTAAGTGGGTTATTGATGGCGATAAGTTTAGAACTTTATTAGAAAAATATTTTGAATTTGGAGAAAGAAAATGAATACATAGGAATTATATGATTTAGGCTTATTAGCGGAAGTGGCATACGGCAATTTTTATGATAGTAATGGAATAATCACAAATGATGATCTAGTCAAAAACATCCTCCAAGGCCTAAAAGAAGATCCTCAAACGGGTAATCTAATCAATGACCCAGACGGTAAACTAAGCCTTAGCGCCATTCAAGCCGAAAACATGACCTCATTGATGATGATTCAACATAACACTATTTGGCAAGAGATAAAGCCATGTTAGTGAGCCTATTAAACCTAACCATTATCGTGCTGTATGTCGCGATATGTTACTGGTTTATCTT
>CAZORZ010000270.1:0-2734 GCA_964582255.1 uncultured Gammaproteobacteria bacterium
ACGATTAGGGACAAAATGTTCAAACTAAAAAAACATGAACTAATTGAGTTGGTCGTTGTTCCTGACAAAGGGAGCGTTGAAGAAATAGCCACTAGGTACGATTTTAAAGTGAGAATGTTATGCAAAAATTAAAAATAAACGAAGGGTTTAAACAACTAATACCGCTACTAACCGAGGAAGAGCTGAAAGGCTTAGAGGCAAGCCTTAAAGTAGAAGGTTGTCGTGACCCTATAGTGGTATGGAATGATACTATTATTGACGGGCACCATAGACATAGTATTTGTCAGGAACATAATATTGAGTTTAAAACTATAGAAAGACCCGAGCTTGAGAGAGAGCTAGACGTTAAGTTATGGATTATAAATAACCAGTTTAGTCGTAGGAATTTGTCTAGCATTGTAAGAATGGATTTAGTTTTGCAGCGTAAATCTTTGGAAGAGAAGCTAGCGTATTCTCGTAAAATTTCTAATTTAAAACAGTTTGTAGGGCAAAATAAAATGGTAGATACAAGAGTTTTTACCGATAGGTCACCGGTGACCTATCGGGAAGAGGGAAAAGTATTAGAAGTATTAGCAAAGCAAGCTAACGTTAGTTACGGCCAACTGTTTCAGTATAATAAAATACTTGAAAAAGGTAGCGAAGCAGAAAAGCGGGCTGTTAGGAACAATGAAATTTCAGTAAAAGGTGCATTTCAAAAAGTACAAAAAGCTGAACGTCTAGCTACTAACAAAACGGCTGAATGGCCAAAAGGAAAGTACAGCGTCATTTTAGCCGACAATCCTTGGAGTTATAACGACGCGCGCTCAGGAATGGGTGGAGCTACTGATCACTACAATACTATGAGTTTAGACGACATTAAGGCTATGCCTGTTGAAGCATTGGCAGAAGATAACGCAGTTTTATTTTCGTGGGCAACTGCTCCACTTCTTAAAGAAGCTCTTGAAGTAATAGAAGCTTGGGGATTCACCTATAAAACGCACATGATTTGGAACAAGGTCAGACCTAATATAGGCAACTATGTGTCACCAAGACATGAGCTATTATTCATAGCAACAAAAGGTAATTGTACTCCACAAACAAATGAGCGCCCAAATTCTGTACAGACCATTGAACGCGTAGGTAGGCATTCAGAGAAGCCTAAAGAATTTAGGAAGATAATAGAAAAGCTGTATCCGTACGGTAATAAAATAGAACTATTTGCTCGTAAAAGCGCAGCAGGGTGGGAGGCTTATGGTAACGAAATCTGAATATAGAAAATTGTATCAAGACAGACTTCCGATAGGTCAGCGTTTTCAAGATCATTGTACTTATGTCGTACAAAAGGAACTGAGTTTGACTTTAGGTAACTTTCAAAGCAAGGAATACCAGTATGAGTTAGGCGAAAATGCACAAGGTTTTGAAATTAAGCATGACATGAAGTTTGAGGACACCAATAATTTATGGATCGAAATTGAGCATAGAGTACATGATCAAGAGCCGTATTATTTAGGAGGAATAAAGCGTCAGGACGGAGCTTGGCTCTACTGTATAGGTGACTATCATGTTCTTTATATATTTTCAAAGAGGTTTCTCTGTAAGTTGCATGAAACAGGCAAATATATAGTTATTGAAAATAACTTAAAGACTTCAAGAGGCTTCTTGTTACCTAAGGAAGACGCTGAAAAATATTACGCTTACAAAATAAATACGCCTGAAGGCTGCATAGTAAAAAGAGGTAATAGTGAGTTATACTGCAAAGAATAAAACCATTAGCAAAACAAGGGTATTAAATTACTTAGAATATGCAACTGATAATGTAGATTTGATTACCTTTACTCGCTGGCTTGAAGTGTATGGCAACGGCGTGTTCCATATTATCAAAGGAGCTAGAAAAGAACTGAGCATGTCAGAAGAGCTCAGGAGGCGCTTATGATACTACGAGACAGGCAGGAAGAATGTTTGGGTCATAGTTTGATTGCATTAAAAAAGCATGGCAAAACTATGGTAGTGGTGCCAACCGGCGGGGGTAAAACTATAATATTCTCAGCTTTAATTAGAGAAATACTGCTAGAGAACCCCAGCTTTAAGGTATTGATCTTGGCTCACAGAAGAGAGCTTGTCAGTCAAAATAAGGAAAAGTTTTTACGTATTAGTCCAGATACGTCTACCTCTATTGTTAATGCAGAAAACAAAGACTGGAGCGGGCAGGTTAATTTTGCCATGGTGCAGACTTTAAGTAGGGGAAAGAATTTAGACGAAATGCCTAAGTTCGATCTATTAGTTATAGACGAAGCTCACCACGCAGCAGCTAAAAGTTATAAAAATATTATAGCTTCCGCTCAAAATATGAATAGCAGCTTGCTGCTCTATGGTACTACCGCAACCCCGAATAGAAGTGATAAAAAGGGTTTAGGTAAAATATTTAATAATTGCGCAGATCAAATAGAGCTAATGGAGCTTGTTAATTCTGGTCACTTGGTCATGCCTAAAACCTATGTGATTGATATTAATACGCATGCTCGGTTAAAACAGCTCTCAAAAAATAATATGGGTGAATATAATGAGAGCGAAGTATCTGCAATATTAAATACTGAAGTACTAAATAATGCCGTAGTAGAAAACTGGCTTGCAAAAGCAAAAAATAGAAAAACAGTGGTTTTTTGCTCAACCATAGATCAGGCAAGGAATGTAACTAATTGTTTTAATGCCCAAGGTGTATTATCTGCCCTAGTAACGGGTGATATGTCACAATCGC
>CAZORZ010000271.1:0-2702 GCA_964582255.1 uncultured Gammaproteobacteria bacterium
TGCTTATTTTTATTCAGGTAACAAAACGGTCATTCCAGGCGGCTTAATCGACCTAGCGATACTGATTAATTCCCTTGGCGTACTTTTCGCATCGTTGGTCTTTAAATTCCTACTATGATTTATAGTGTGTCTCAGATAGCCAACAATAGGGGTTAATGCTTGGCTTATTTTTGGTAGTAATAGTCGTATTTATCAAGGATTCCTTTCATAAATGACCATGCTTCGTTATAGGTTAAACCACTATTTTTGGGGATAATTATTTTGACGTATAACTCACTGCCATATTTCTTCTTTAGCTTATCAAGTTTTGCTTCAACTTGTTTTAATGAGAGTTCTGAGTAGTCGCTATCGGCTGGTTCTTTAAAGCGAATCAGATCCTTATTAGCAGATTTAATATAATGCACTTCAGCGATATATTTTCCTTTAGCGCTGCGTGCAGGTTTTATCAGCTTTTGGTACTTCGCTCTAACAATTTCGTAATCGCCTTTAAGAGATAAAATTTCTTGGTTGTACTGTTCTTTTTCTTCTTGCAGTAATGTGATGGTAGAGGCGGAGCTTAGGCTTTCTTCCTCAAGCTTATTTAACTCGTCACTGGTGTCATCGTAATTAATTTGTAGGGTAGCTAATTGAGAGCTTAAATTAGCATTGCTAGTGGTTAATTGCTCTGTGCGATTAACTTGAGTGGTTAATTGGCTTTGGACAGTCGTTAACTCGGTATTCAATTGAATATTTTTTTGATTCAAGTTTTGTATCGATGTTGAATTATCAGCTATTTGAATATCTTTTAATTTAATTGATGCAGACATAGCAGCAGTCTGCTGGCTTAATTTAGTTATTAACAGAGTGTCTTGGCTGTTTTTAAAATTACTACGTTCGAGTTTCTCGCGTGTTGCTAATACTTGTAAACGGAGTAGTGAATTTTCATGTTCATAGTTTGTTAGGCGTTCTTCAAGCGTTGCATTTTCTTGAGTCGCGTTGGCTATCTCATGCTCTACTTTATTCAGGCGTTGTTCTAATGTTGCGTTAGCAATAGAGGTTGTTTCAATGACTTGTTCAGCTTGTTTTTCTGCTTCTAAGCTGACTTGTAATTCGGCAACAAGATGAAAGTTACGCACAATGAGGATGCTGGTGGCGAACAAGAATATCATCACCACGACCATCATAATGTCGGTGAATGATGGCCAAAAGCTATCGTTAGATAGGTGCTCTTGGCTGCCTATGGGTGCAAAAGAACTCACGATTTATTAACCTAGTCGGAAGCCTTCTTTGAGCAGCTGTTTAATGTCGCTGATATCAGTTGTCAATTGCTCTATTTGGGCTTTTTGTGCTGCCACAACTTCATTGAGAGTAACAGCCGTCGAATGATAAATTTCTTGAGTATCAATCATTTTATTAGATGAACGGATAATCGCTTTGATTAAACCCTCCATTTTCCCATCCAGACTATTGCCTGTTTTTGTATGCTTTGGTAATAAATATAAAGAAGTTAATTGTTCAACGCCACTTAATAAATGAGTCTGTGCATCCAGCAACCTAAGGTAAAAATAGCCAAAAAACACATAGCTAACTATAGCGGTTAGGGTGGTAGATAATGCGGTCGACATGCCGTGAATGACCAAACCCATGCCGCCTAAATCAGAGCCTGCAGAATCTATTAAGTCTGATGCGCCGATCAAGGCAATAGACAATGAAACGATCGTGCCAAAAACACCTGTTAAAATAAGTATGCTATTAATGAATCGAGACAAACCAAGGTGTGTACTCTGGTCGGCAGTTAGCATGGCCGATAAAGCACCATGATTAACTTCTCCACCTGTCGCTACAATGGATTTAATGGTGGCATGGCGTTTACTGACGATTGAACGTGTATCAATATCTTCAGCAGGGTCTTTTTTTATGGCTTCAATATTGTTTACAAATTGAGCTAGAGCGCTTTCTTCTGAGCTATAACGCAGTAAGTTAAATAAAATATTTAACATGCCTAAACTAAATAGAGCAATAATGCCGCTATTAATATAAATGCCCGTATTAGTACTTTGATTGCTCGAATAAAAAGTGATTAAAAAATCTGCAAAATAAATACTACCGCCAATCAGTGCAATAAGAGCAATGAGCAGTTGTATTAATATCTTTCGGCTAAAATTGGTTTGTAGTCGAGTTGAATCCATAATAATTGAGCTATTTAATTAAGGCATTGATGCCGTGAGTTCTGACGAGGTTTCTAAAATAAGTGCGAAAGTAAGACACGGCACTATTACCATTGGTGCCAACATCATAAATCTTCCAGCCTTTTGGCCCCTTTAAGAAACGAAAATCAAGACGAATGGTGTAGCCACGTGAAGGATAAATACGAGCAGAAACAATGACTTCATTCATGCCACGTTTACGTGCAGGTAAAAAAACTAAACGAGGATGTTCATCACCATAAGCATTCACAATACGAGCAAAAGAGCTAAAAAAGAGCTTCTTTAATTTGTTTTGAAAAATGTATTTTTGCGCCGAGTTCATCATATTATAGTGATAGCCTGCAACCCAACGAGCCATTTGGTCAAAATCAAAAAAAGGTGCGATTTGGCTGTCTAAAAATGCAAAAACTTGCTGTCGCTCTTCCGGCGAGGCATTTTTTAAATAATCCTGAATATATTGCACACCGATTTCTAATAACTCGGATGGTGTTTTTTGTGAAAAATTTGGTTTGTATT
>CAZORZ010000272.1:0-2698 GCA_964582255.1 uncultured Gammaproteobacteria bacterium
GACGCACATCACCAAAGGTACGGTTTGGATTATCTGTTAAACATTCCACAATCACTTTGCAACCGCCAGGGCCAAAGCCTTCGTATCGAGCTGGAGAAAAATCTTCACCGCCCCCACCTTGTGCTTTTTTAATGGCTTTATCTATAACATGGGTAGGAACTTGGTCTTTTTTAGCACGCGAAATAATGGCTCTTAGGGCAAGATTACCATCTGGGTCAAAACCACCTGATTTTGCGACCACATAAATTTCACGACCATATTTACTATAAACCTTGGCATTAGCATCCGAAGTTTTTGCCATGGATGCTTTACGATTTTGGTAAGCTCTTCCCATTCTTTTTTATCTCAATTATTTCATCAAGAATGCATCTTATGCGTTGTTAACGCAATCATAAAGTAAAACTATTCACTTGCTCAAAACAGCTTGATAAGAGCAAGGTAAAATAGAATTTATAAGGTAATAATTTGATCGGGCATATTGCCAGATAAAGCGCCGTATAAATTTGGAAAACATCCGATGACAGCTCCATCAACAAGACCGTCTTCAATTTCACGTTCTTCACAGCACTGGTCACAGCCCATTAATAACATACCTTTTGCCTTAGCGATTGATGCTAAACGCTCACCAATAGGGTTGCCCTTTTGTAAGACATAATTATTATCCTCAAAGAAAAACATACCAACCACTTCAACACCATGCGTGTCATTTTCTATTTGTGGCAAAATCATTTTAGCTAATTTGAATGAAACAGAATGACCTTGTGTAGAAAAAATATATGCAACTTTCATTTATACCTCTAGTGTATTTATTATAAAAATCCAATTCTAGACAGTTATAAAATATATTAACCACATTATTTAATGACTTAATTTTAATTAAATTTGACCTTTATAAGCAAAAGCTTATGATGCCCCCTCATTTTTAGGTGCAGCAGTGAATGCTGATAATCTGGGAAGCTTGTGAAAAACAAGCACTGCCCCCGCAACGGTAATGAGCTTGAGTTTTTATAAATTCAACTCGTAAGTCCGGAGACCGGCCTGAGAATTTATTTACAAGACCAGAATTGCGGAGGGCTTTTCTCACAGCTTGTCACAGTATATTAACTGCCTGCCCTGCCTGTGCGTGTCTCTTTTAACGAGAAACCACATGAAACTCAAATCGACACTTTTATTATTATCTCTAAGCGTTACTCCTACCCTAACGTTAGCTGCACTCGGGCCAATTGTTATTACGCCTTCTTCTTATGAACAGCCTTTAGAGCAAGTATCAACTCCAATTACTGTTATCGACCAACAGACCATAGAGAACTCTGGATCTAATTCAATTGCTGAATTATTAAGGGGACAAGCAGGTTTACATGTCAGTGATATATTTGGTGATGGCAATCAAGCCACTGTTGATTTAAGAGGTTTTGGACCAACTGCAACGACTAATACATTAATACTAATTGATGGTAGACGTTTAAATAACTCAAGTGATAGCGGCGTACCTGATTTAAGCACCATAAACATCAACAACATTAAACAAATAGAAATTCTTCAAGGTAGTGCTGGTGTGCTATATGGCAACCAAGCTATTGGAGGTGTAATCAACATCATTAGCAAAGAATACATCGAAAACAACACACAAATAACAGCTACTATTGGTAGTTATAACTCACAAAGCACCGCGATCTCCGCAAATCGGTTAGTAAGTCAAACACAGGTTTCTTTTTTCGCCAAAAGCCTGTCTTCTGATAACTATCGTGATAATAATGATGCGGATAAAAGTCATTTTTCAATTAAAGCTAAACGCCCCCACGATTCTTTTACATCATATATAGAATATGAAAATACTGACGACAAATTATTAGCTTCTGGGGCGTTATTACAATCTGAAATTGATGTCGATAGAACTCAGTCATTGTCTTTTTATGATGGCAATTATTTTGATACCTTTACTAAGGTGTTTCGCGTGGGCATCGACAAAAACATCAGTCAAGAAAGCTCTTTAAATATAGATTTTTCTCAAAGAACCAATGATCGTGAGTTTAACTTAGCATCAAGACCTTACGCATCGACATTATCGACTCAAGACCGTAAAACTAAAACTTTATCGACCAAATATATCGTTAATTTAAGCGATAAAATCTACTCACCGACAGTGGTCATAGGTTTAAATTCTGAAAACACTGATTATGAACTTGATGCTCTCTATCTAGATACTGTTAAGCAAGATATCAATGCGCTATATATTTCTACTGATCTTCACATTAATAATCAGAGTCAAATTAACATTGGTTTTAGAACAAGCAAACAGACAGCTGATATTACGACTACTAATAGCTTTTCTTTTGGCTCCTTACCCAGTGGTGGCATCAAAACAGTGTCAGACAATCAAACTGTATTTTCAACTAGCTATTCGATAAAAAGAGACAATATCAAATATTATATTCGCGCCGATCAAAACTTTAGATTTCCTAGTGTAGAAGAGCATACTAATGTTGCCTCAGGCAAGGATATTGGGCTTGAAACTCAAACTGGGACATCTATTGAAATAGGCTCTGACATTAAACTTGGTCAAGACTCTTATCGAATCACTTATTACCAATTAAGTTTAAAGAATGAACTGGGCTATGATGAATCCTTTGGTACAGGGTTTAACTTAAACCTTGATGACACCACTCGCACAGGCATTATATTAGAGGCTAATAATAAG
>CAZORZ010000273.1:0-2689 GCA_964582255.1 uncultured Gammaproteobacteria bacterium
GATAGGTTTTTTTTTACTTACCGCCATTAACTGCACCACATTTTCAATACGATGATAACGCCGCTCTAATCCTGATATTTTCGCCTGTATATTTTTTAGATTTTCCTCTGTGTTCTGCATGTGCTTTTGCTATAGTCTGTGTTAAATAATAAAAACTTAACAATAAAAATAAACCACATCACCAAGGAATACTATGGATATTTCACAATTATTAGCCTTCGGCGTGAAGCAAGGCGCTTCTGACTTACATCTTTCCGCAGGCTTACCACCCATGATTCGTGTCGACGGTGACATTCGCCGTATCAACATCCCTGAAATGGATCACAAAGAAGTCCATGACATGATCTATGATATTATGTCGGATAAACAACGTAAAGATTACGAAGAGTTTTTAGAGACTGACTTTTCATTTGAAATTCCGGGGCTTGCGCGTTTTCGTGTTAACGCCTTTAACCACAACCGTGGTTCTGCAGCCGTTTTTCGTACCATCCCTTCAAAGATATTATCCTTAGAAGAGTTAGGCGCTCCCGCTATTTTCAAAGAAATAGCGGATATTCCACGTGGTTTAGTATTGGTCACTGGGCCAACAGGCTCAGGTAAATCGACTACCCTAGCGGCAATGGTTGACTATAAAAACAGTAATGAACAAGGGCATATATTAACCGTTGAAGACCCGATTGAATTCGTTCATCAAAGTAAAAAGTGCCTAATCAACCAACGTGAAGTACATCGCGACACCTTGGGCTTTAATGAAGCGTTGCGTTCAGCCTTACGTGAAGACCCCGACGTTATTCTGGTCGGCGAAATGCGTGACCTTGAAACCATACGTTTAGCACTGTCTGCCGCAGAAACAGGCCACTTAGTGTTTGGCACGCTGCATACCAGCTCAGCCGCTAAAACCATTGACCGTATTGTCGACGTATTCCCTGCTGCTGAAAAATCAATGGTGCGCTCTATGTTATCTGAATCATTGAAAGCGGTTATTTCACAAACCTTGCTTAAAAAGATTGGTGGCGGCCGAGTGGCTGCACATGAAATCATGATTGGCACACCTGCCATAAGAAACCTGATACGAGAAGACAAGGTTGCGCAAATGTACTCGGCCATCCAAACAGGGCAAAACATCGGCATGCAGACACTCGATCAAAACTTAAAACAGTTACTGCAACAAGGTGTCGTGTCCAAAGAAGACGCTCAAAAGAAGGCAGCAAACCCTGATACCATTATATAATAATACCTAAGCACTGTAAGTGGTTGTAGCCACTTGAAAAAATTAGGCGATAGACTAAACGAGAATAATTATGGACAGAAGTAAAGCGATTAGCTTCATGCACGATCTGCTACGCATGATGGTCAACAAGGGTGGTTCCGACTTATTTATTACCTGCGAATCTCCACCTGCCATGAAAATTGATGGCAAAATGATTTCGGTGTCTAAACAAAAATTAGCCTCTAACCACACGCAAATGCTCACTCGTTCATTAATGAACGACAAACAAGTGGCTGAATTTGAAGAAAAAATGGAATGTAATTTCTCCATCGCTCTTCCAGGAGTATCTCGTTTTCGTGTGAATGCTTTTGTACAACGCGGTGCATCAGGCATGGTGTTACGGATCATTAACTCCGAAATACCTAATTTTAAAGAGCTGATGTTACCGAGTATCTTAGAAGAAGTGGCGATGACTAAACGCGGCTTAGTTATTTTTGTCGGAGGCACCGGTTCAGGAAAATCAACATCATTAGCCTCTATGGTTGATTATCGCAATCGAAATAGTCACGGCCATATTATTACCATAGAAGACCCTGTTGAATTCGTGCACGAACACAAAAACTGTATCGTGACTCAACGTGAAGTCGGGGTTGACACAGAAAACTACGAGATAGCTCTAAAAAATACCCTGCGCCAAGCACCCGATGTTATTTTAATTGGTGAAGTACGTGACCGTGAATCCATGGAACACGCCATCACTTTTGCTGAAACAGGCCATTTATGCTTAACCACTTTGCATGCCAACAGCACCAACCAAGCGCTCGATCGAATCATTAACTTTTTTCCAGAAGATCGGCGCTCACAGCTATTAATGGATTTATCGCTCAATTTAAAATCGCTTATTTCTCAGCGCTTAGTCAATAAAATTGATGGTGCTGGGCGTATTCCTGCCGTTGAAATCATGATGAATACACCGCTGATGCAAGATTTGATTTTCAAAGGTGATGTGCATGAAATGAAGCCACTTATGGCTAAGTCAAATGAAGAGGGCATGAAAACCTTTGACCAATCTTTATACGATTTATTTGAAGACCGAAAAATTAATTATGAGGATGCTCTACGCAATGCAGACTCTGTTAATGACATTCGCTTACGCATAAAACTGGAAAGTGATACCGCTCGTAAAATGGGGCTTGTCGAAGACCATCGTTCATTCTCACTTGAAGATGAAGATGATGATAAAGGCTCAATGGTTTAACTCAGCAAATTAATAAAAGGAATTCCCATGCAGCAGCCAACAACCAAATTATTAGAGCCTTATTTAAAATTAATGGCCGAAAAACAAGCTTCGGATATTTATATGGTGACTGGCGCGCCACCAAACATGAAAGTACAAGGCACAACATCTGCCATTGCTAAAAACAAACAAGACTAGAGGCTATTAAGAAAATGCGTGTTGCTTTAGAACAATTTGTTGTT
>CAZORZ010000274.1:0-2681 GCA_964582255.1 uncultured Gammaproteobacteria bacterium
TTAATAAAAAAGTTTAGCTAAAACTCATTTTTAAAGCAGCTGCTGTCGCCATTGGAGACAAAGATATGGCCAAAAATAAAAATGCCAAGAGCATTGATATTTGGCCCGAGGCATCGAACCCGCCAACAGTGACGTCGATAGCACTGGCGGCGAATATTAACACGGGGACATAAAGGGGTAAAACTAACAATGTTAATATAATGCCTCCTTTTTTTAAGCCGATGGTTAAGGCGACGCCAATCGCCCCAATTAAACTTAATACGGGTGTGCCTAGCAAAATAGTAAGAAGAAGAATGCCATAAGCTTCCTCAGGCATACCCAGCATCATCGCCAATAAAGGTGCTACCAATAATAGAGGTAAGCCTGTGACCAACCAATGTGAAAACACCTTCGCCAACACTAAAATAGACACTGGATGGGCACTAAGAACTAGCTGTTCGAGGGTTCCATCATCAAAATCTGAACGAAACATGGTATCTAAAGACAGCATAGAAGCCAGTAAAGCAGCTACCCAAATAATGCCTGGGGCAATACGTGATAATAAAACGGTGTCTGCTCCAACAGCCAATGGAAATAAGGTAATCACCATGACAAAAAACAAAATAGGATTAAAAAATTCAGCTCGATTTCTAAACGCAATAATCAAATCACGTTTTAATAAAAACAAAAAGGCCTGGAACAATGATAATCGAGTCATGATTGAACTCTTTTTGCGTGATCTTTTTTAGCTTCAGCTCTTTTTGCATCAACCAAATCGGAAAGATTGAGACGAATTAAATCTGCTTTATCTCTCAATGCCAGCGCATGATGAGAGGTCATAGCAATTAATCCACCCTGCTCTAAATGCGCTAAGAACAAGTTTTCAAATAGCTCAATACTGGCAGTATCTAAAGAAGTGAAAGGTTCATCCATGATCCAAAATGGAGCTTCAGTGACGACCAAACGCGCCAATGCTAAACGGCGTTTTTGCCCTGCTGATAAAGTGCTCACTAGATTATCGCCGAAGGCATATAAATTAATCTGCTTTAACGCGTCATCAAGATCAATATCTTTCGGTTTGCCAATAGCTTGCGCCATGCGTAGATTTTCCAAGCAGGTTAAATCGCGTTTAATACCATCATGATGACCGATGTAATTAATTTGCTCGTAATATTCGCCAGCTAAAGAATCAATAGACTCGTTGTCCCACAACACGTCGCCACTTTCAGCACGGCTTAGGCCCGTTAAAATGCGTAATAGACTGGTTTTACCACTGCCATTTTTGCCTTCAATATGTAACATTTGGCCTGATGCCAAACTTAATGATAAATCACTAATTAAGACTCTGTCATCGCGGATGCATGTTAAATTTTCAATTTTTAATTCAGTCATAGTTAATACAAAAAAGCCTCGAAAACGAGGCTTTTTATTCTATTTCTTGGGAATATACAAATCTGTAATCGTACCTTCAGCCATTTCAGCCGCAAAATTAAAGGTTTCAGATAGTGTCGGATGTGGATGTATTGTTAAGCTGATGTCTTCGATATCTGCGCCCATCTCTAAGGCAAGCACTGCTTCAGAAATTAACTCACCAGCATTTGGCCCTACAATCCCTGCTCCAATAATACGTTTTGTCTCTTTATCAAAAAGAACCTTGGTTAGGCCTTCATCACGGTCTAAACCTAAAGAGCGACCTGATGCAGCCCAAGGGAATGCGCCTTTTTCATATTCTAAGCCTTGTTCTTTAGCTTGCGTTTCTGACACACCCATCCAAGCAATTTCTGGGTCTGTATAGGCTACAGATGGAATGGTTAATGGCTCAAAGAATGATTTATGACCTGCTATCACTTCGGCAGCCACCTTAGCTTCGTGTGTTGCTTTATGTGCCAACATGGGCTGACCCACGATATCGCCAATGGCATAGATATTTGGCACATTGGTTTTCATTTGCTTATCAACAGCTATAAAACCCATCTCATCGACATTGATGCCTGCATTTTTGGCACCAATTTTCAATCCGTTTGGTCTGCGACCAACGGCAACTAAAACTTTGTCAAATATTTGAGGTTCTGGTGCTTTTTTGCCCTCAAAAGAAACTTTTAAACCTTTCTTCTGAGCTTCAATTGCTGTCACCTTAGTATTTAAGTAAATCGCTTTGTATTGTTTTTTAATGCGACGCATTAATGGGCGAACCAAATCTTTATCACAACCTGGAATTAATCCATCCATAAATTCTACAACGGTAATTTCTGATCCTAACGCATCGTAAACCGTTGCCATTTCTAAACCAATAATACCGCCACCGATAATCAATAGTTTTTTAGGGATATCAGTCATTTCTAATGCGCCCGTCGAATCGATCAAACGTGGGTCGTCATTAGGAAATGAAGGGATTTGTGTGGCTTGAGAGCCTGCAGCAATAATACAATCATCAAAAGACACGGTCGTTTCTACGCCATCTTTTGTCACTTTCATGGAATGTGCATCAATGAATTCAGCAACACCGTGCATCACATTAACTTTGCGTTGCTTGGCGAGCAGCATTAAGCCGCCTGTCAGCTTATTTACTACTCGGTCTTTAAAACCTAAAATACCTTCACGATCAATATTTGGTTCACCAAAGCTGACACCATTTTTTTCCATGTGTGCGGCTTCATTGATAATTTGTGCTGTGTGCAATAATGCTTTTGAGGGAATACAAC
>CAZORZ010000275.1:0-2678 GCA_964582255.1 uncultured Gammaproteobacteria bacterium
AGGGTGGTGTGGGGAGGGCTGGAGAGAAACTAGCCCTTACCCGATTTATGCTTTTTCATTTAAGCTGCTTGAAGTTCCTTTATATCTTTTAGGGTCAAGCCTGGATTTACTTCTACCAGTCGTATATTGCCGTCTGGAAGATATGCGACATCAAGAATATGCGAATAATTAGGTAAGTGCATTGCTATTTTGCTAGCAAAACTTGTTATTTTTGGCAACACCTGTTGAAAACTTTCCATACTCTGGCCTCGCAAGCAACTGCTGATTCGGCTAGTTCCTTTTTGATTTACTAGAAATCGAATTTCTGTAATTTGAGAGAAATCAACATAGGGTGAAAGGTGTAACATCAAAGGCAATTTAAAGTTAAGCCAAGCTTGTGCAGAAATATTTTGTGCGTTAGTTGGGTTCTTTAAAAGAGGTTCAACTACGGAGCGAATATTGACACCTTGATATATAAGCCCCAATGAACCTGATTCTCTCCAGCTTTTGATACCTAATTTAGGCATATAGGCTTCACTAACATTACCTTCCAATTTAACAGAAAAAGTGGCTTGAAAAACATTTCCTTTTTGTTTAACTCGCACAGAAATTACTGGAGGTGCTAAGTATACCTTTTGAACAGGCTCTGGCAACTTACCAAATTCGACTGAGCGGATTTTTTCATATACATCAGTCATAGTTGCATTCCAAGGTTATTCATAAGGGCGTAACTTGTTAATAAATTCATAAAAATCTTTAGCAACGAAACCTAACCAAGTGTTTGTTTCTATTCCCCAAGCCCATTCATTAAAAGGCCAGTACCAAACACTGCCAGTATCTTCACCATCCATTTTTAGTAAAATTTGCCCTTGTCCCTCATCGTTACCAATAGAAAGGTAATTTTTAGGGAACGTAGGTAAGCCGTCCTCAACACTATCAATCATTAAATTGCGATAGCCTATCACTAGATCATCTGCCCTCATTAGAAATGTAATATCTCCTTGGTGTATTTCTTGACGATCAGGAAATATAATAGAGTAATCAAGACCATCACAATCTTCATCAAAAGATACAAAACCATATTGGGTGATAAACTCTACATACGGTACAGGTAGTGTTATATCTAACTCTGCCTCAATTTTTTCAATATCAACAGAAGTTGCTTTTGGTTTGTTTTTTTTATCCCAGTAAATTTGCATCGATTCTGTAATGTGGAACATACTTACCTCCTTAAAATAATTGGTTATTAGTCATTGAATTACCTCCAGTATGAGGAACCCCACTCTGTCTTTTATCATGGAGAATTCGTGGGACGTATCCAACCTTACCATCTTCAAAATGATGAAGAACAAATAGTTCTTCGTCAGGTGGCTCCCAATTCGGATCAGACTCGCGCATCATTTTTTTCAATTGGCGAGCATCAGTTTTAGCATTTCCATTAACCTCCCAAAGATCATATTTCTGACCTTCAACATAATCATCGAAATCAGGAGCACCATTTTTGAATTTTATCTCTTCTACCACGCGGCCATCAGGTAAAGTGCGTGCATCTGTAAACTCAAATATGCCATTGCCATCCATAGGCTGTGCGCCATCAGCTGTTTTCCATGTTCCATGTGTTTTTCCTGATGGCATCTGCAACTGACGTTTTTCCCCTTTTGCTCCTATAAGCTTGCATGGCTCGCAGCCTGGCATCTTATTTTTTGCATCCAGCATAGCTTGCTGCACTTTCTCAAGTGCTTTTTTGCGTGCAGCGGCAACTTGTTCCAAGCTAAGACCTGATTGTTTTAAAGCGTCTTTTCCTAGCGATGCCAGATTATCACTTGCCTTTAGCATTTGTTCTAATGCTTTGGCTGTTTTGGGCGCGTACTTGGCAATTTTAAGCGGTTTCGCTAATGCATCACCCGCATAGGGAATCATGCTAGCTAGGGATAGAAGCACGCCTAACCCGTCACCTTGCACGGCTGATAGCACTAAGGCGGCACCATCACTGACTGGTGTGGGGTCAAATATTCCAGCAATGTCGGCGGTTACTGTAGCATATTCAAGTTTAGACATATTTTTGGCTTCACTTGCCAGTTGATCCCATACATTTTTACCCAGCTGGTCTTCCAATGCATTATTGTAGGTATCTGTCATTCCTCTGACTCCCAAAATCGTATTCGCCATTCGCTGGAGTCATTAAATTGTTCGGCTTGGTTCCATGCTTCAGAAAAATCGGCTGTCGTTAATTCAATAAAACGATCTTCAGCTTTTCGGTCAGTTTGCATCAATACTTTGGCAATTTGGGGCTGCTTGTAAAAACCTGGTGCAATATCCCAGCGTAGTCTAACAAATAGGCGCATGGAGTATACATCGTCTATATTAAATTGATCAGCTATATTGATAGCTATCGTCAATCACCCAGTTAAAATAGGGCTGTGGATAGCTAGACGAAATAGTTGGGCGATATTCTTCAAGGTATTCTTTTATATCACGCGTTAGCAATGGCCTGTTTCCAAGAACCATTGCATCTATCTGTTCCATCCTGATTTTAAACATTTTTTATTTGGTTCGATAAATAAACTACTGTTTTCATTTCCATGATCAATTTTAAAGCATAACGCCCAAATCACTTGACGTAAAAAGAGGCGGTTTTTTTGCTTTAGCAAAAAAAGTGACGCTTTTTACGGTCAAGTGGATGCGATTGGTACGCCCAG
>CAZORZ010000276.1:0-2678 GCA_964582255.1 uncultured Gammaproteobacteria bacterium
TATTCTTGTGATTGTGAAGAACCTTTCCCCAAAGATCAATGAAACTGCTGTTAACCAGGAAACCTCAGTCCTGAACTCATCAATCTCCTACAATATTGGGAACTTCTTCCAGAATTCTGAAGGAATGGTTTCGATCCTGACTTACACTGTCACACTTTTAGACGGAACGGGAATCCCTTTCTGGATTTCATTTGACCAAGCCTCGAGTATAATATCCATCTCCTCGAGCACCATCCAGACCTGAGACTTACTCGTAACGGTGACAAACAACCTGGCTCTGACCAATTCGCAGAGTTTCAATGTGAATATCTTGAATAATCTGCCAATTGTCTCAAACCCAATTGGGAGTATTACGAGGATGGATAATATCTCATTCACAGAAACAGTTGACTTGACAAATGTCTTCACAGAAACAGATCCAAACCAGTTCCTGACTTACCAGATTATGTCCTCTCCCTCCTTCACCTCCTGTACCTTATCCGCCACCAACATCCTGACTGTGGTTGGGAATGCCACTGCCGCAGATATAATTGGGAACCCACACAGAGTCCAAGTCACAGCAGATGACAGCTACGACGTAACTCTTGAAATCATGAACATCAATATTATTGAGAATAGGCCTCCGAGTGCCTTTCCCTTTTTTACAAGTGCCTTCACATCATTTGAAGGAGTAACTGACTCAATTGTTTTTTTCATTTTTAGTGATGATGAATTAAATCCAATCGTCTACTCAATTGTTAATGACGATGGAAGTTCTCTGAACACAAGTTGGATCAATTTCGATGCTTTAACAAGGAATTTATCCTTCACTCCAACTGCTGACCTCGTCAGTCCTGTCCTCCTCAAAATGATAGCTTCAGATCCCTTCAATGATCCCGTTGAAGAACCGATTGTGATGACAGTGAAGTTCAAGCCAAAGGACAATGCTGCCATTATATTTAGAACCGGGGAATTTATATGCCAATCTGCCTCCTCCTTTGAAATTTCGAAGAATATTTTAATTGACGAAGATATTATCATTAGTTACAGAATTGAACTGACTGATGGGAGTCCAGCCCCAACTTGGCTGGAGATTCTGTATTTAAATGAAAGTATTTCTGGTAATTTTGAATTTTCAGGGACTTATCCACTATTAGAATATAACTTGTACAATTTCACAATATTTGGGACTGACACAGACGGACTTGTAGGAAATGCCAATTTCTACATTGAAACCAAGCGTAAGTCTTCTTTCCTCATTCTCCTATTAACTTCCCTTAGTGCATTGCCATATGAATTGCCTGAGTTGAAATGGACCAACCATCAATGACTGTTTGAAGTGAGACTCAGGAAGGTTTTTGTACCAGACAGTGTGCAAGTTGACATGTCCAGATGGATATTATGGAGACACCTCCACCAACAATTGCCAGCGTAAGTGCAGGAATTTTATTTTTAGTTTGAGATGTGGCTTGTAAAACTTGAACTGCGAGTACGAATGCCGACTGCACAGAATGTCAGAACAACGCAACTCACTCTTATTTCAACTATCTCGACACCTGAGTTGATGTTTGTCCAAGCAGATATTTCGGAAATACTGTGACAAGGAACTGAGAACTGTGCCACTCTTTCTGCACTGAGTGTTATGGGTCTCTGTCAATAGAGTGAACAGCATGCGACACTGCCAACAGATTTATTCTGATTCCCCCAGACACCTGCATCTATCTCACATGCCCAGCCCTCACTTTCTACAACAGCCCTACGGACACTTGCCTGAACTGAGACTCCAATTGCAAGAATTGCTTCGGGGGTCTGACTACCAACTGCATTGACTGCCCATATTCCAGGTTTTTAGACGTTCTCGACAATTCCTGCAAGTTCTGAAGTGAAATTAATTCTGGGCTGGTCTTTGAACCTCTCAGTAATAGGTGCCTGGAGGCTTGCGGGAAGGGATTTAACCTGGGATTTGTAGAGTGAGACGATGGAAATAGTGTGAGTGGAGACGGATGCAACAATGAGTGTAAGGTTGAGACGGACTGGGCCTGCTCAGGAGGCAACTCTACAACCCCCGACTCATGCATCAGCCTTATTGGACCAGAAATTGAGTTCACTTACCTGAACAGAAAATCCTATCTTGGTTCAATGGCTTTGACCGAGAACGTAACTTTCGGAGAAATAGCTGAGGGAGACATTTCAGTGGAAATTAATGGGCCTCTGGCTCCGTACGAATTCACTTTCCTAATTGACTCTTCAACTGGGTATATTGCAGGGGAAGTGGGCGACCACATCAAGATCCAGTTTGCCTTCCTATCAAGTCTAGCCGGTTTAAACCAAGGTAATTCGAATTCTTAATCTCTAGAATCCATCAAAATCACTTTCAATAACAAATTAATTTTGGTTGACGCAGACGGAAATAAGTTGAGCACAGATTTTGTAATGAGACATATTCCATTCTTCAAAGTTGTGATTTCGGATGAAGACAAGGCAGCAGCAATCGCCCAATCCAATATGAGTCTGATCACCCTGCTCCTTTCAATGGGCTCAAGTATGTTTATTTCTGTTGTTTTGGGAGGAACGATCGAGGCAACTTGGCTGCTGTTCGGATGCATCCAGCTCATGTCCTTCATTCCCCTCCTGAACCTTAATTTGCCTGGAAATTTCAGAGAATTCGCCAAGAATCTTGCAGTGCTCCACGGAGAGCC
>CAZORZ010000277.1:0-2665 GCA_964582255.1 uncultured Gammaproteobacteria bacterium
GCTGCCAACGTAAAATAAAATAGCAGTAATAACTATTTGATATACCCAGTTGTGTTGCAGTGATAGTCCCATTTAATTTAAATTATTGCTCCTATAAAGCCATACTACGGTTAGCGCTGACAATGTCCACAGTAATAAGTGCTGCGTTGAGCCTGTTTCG
The DNA here is from genome assembly GCA_964582255.1 of uncultured Gammaproteobacteria bacterium. GTDB lineage: Bacteria > Pseudomonadota > Gammaproteobacteria > CAYZQE01. The sequence goes on from CAZORZ010000277.1 coordinate 161, forward strand.
TTATTTTAATTGGTTTTTCACAGGTAAAGCAGAGTTCATCTTTGCGTCCATAAACATTTAAGTGCTGTTTGAAATAACCAGGCTTGCCATCACTTTGAGTGAAATCTTTTAGGGTTGTACCGCCTTGGGTTATTGAATGTAGTAAAACATCTTTTATGTGTTGGGTAAGGTTGAAAAGACGCTTTTTTGATATGCTGCCAGCTTTACGTGCAGGATGAATTTTGCTGCTAAAAAGCGATTCACAAGCGTAAATGTTGCCAACACCTACGACGATATGGCCATCCATAATGAATTGTTTAATGGTTGTGTTTTTATGACGACTTTTGTTAAAAAGATAGTCACCATTAAAGGCGTTGCTTAATGGCTCTGGGCCTAATGAGCTTAATAATTTATGCGTTAAAGGGTCTTCTTGGGTGTAGATGCACGCCCCAAAACGTCTGGGGTCGGTATAGCGCAAAAGAAGATCATTGCTCAATACAATATCGACATGGTCATGTTTTTCGACGGCAGTACTTTTATCTAAAATACGCATACTGCCAGACATACCAAGATGCCAAATTAAATAGCCATGGCTCGTCTGCATGATGATGTATTTTGCCCTGCGTTCACATTTTATAATGGTCGCACCTTGTAAATTAATGATATTAGGATCAATGGGCCAGCGTAAACGAGGCTGTCTGACAACAACTTTAACAATAGTGTGCAGCAAAATATGCGGCTCTATGCCACGTAAAGTCGTTTCAACTTCAGGAAGTTCAGGCATTTATGGCGCTATGGTTTGTGGCGTATTGAGGGGTGATTTTTGTTTCTTTAAAGAAAATAAATCATAATAAAATGAATCAGAATAGTGATATTGAACACCTAAGTCAGGTCGAGCTAAAACAATCTCAGGTTGAATTCTCAGTAAGAAAAACTCAATGACCCCTTCGCTTGTTTGAGCAACAATTTTCTGTATTGGCGTCTTTTGATTGTTATAAGGCTTAATTTTGGTGGATTCTAAAGTCTGCCAGTTCGAAATCAATTGATTACTTTGATCGGCAGAATAATCTTCAGTTGGTTTGTTAACTGTCCATGATGCTGACTCTGTTCGTGATAAGGTAAATTGCGGTAGTTTGAGCTGAGACAGGGTGAGTGATTGAGGTAATAATGTTTTATCAATGAATCCCGTTAAACCTGCCGACGAGATGGGCAAGTGGTTATCCTCAACCAGATGCACAGTCTCGTTGACCATGATGTAACGTCGACTGCCAATTTGATTGGTGTCGCCAAAAACGATGACATCATCATTCAGAGTGATAACCGCCTTAGGGAAGCGTAAGCCTAGCGTTGAAATATCAATTTCAGTGTTCGGCAGACTAGAATGAGGCTCTAAATTAACCAGACTGGCAATACGCCCTAAATTAACATCGCTGGCAGGCCATCTTATGGGTGAGGTAAAAAGCCAGCGGTTTAACGGCTTGTGAAACTCCAGAATATCATCTTTAGTTTCAATACGAATGCTTTTAATATCTTGTGGATTTACACTTAAGATGGTTTTGTTGGGTTGTTGAGGGTCAGTGATTGGCTTTCCTAACCAGCCCATTAAAATAATTAAGAAAAATAGTAGATAATTGATTAACCAGCGTTTAGACATGTTCCAAAATTCCTAGCGATTCTTGCGTTTAAGCCAAATGCGTAAGCCAATAACCAGCAATATTAAAGGCAACACGATAAGAAACCAGAGGGTTAGCACAATTTTTTCGAGGTCTGATAATTTAAGCTCTATATCAGGCGCAGTTTTGGCATTGACTGATATTAAAGAGTCGTCATGACTGAGCCAATTCATAATATTAAAACCGAGTTCTGCATTCGCGCCATTGCCTAAAAATTGATTGGCTAAAAAATCGCCATCTCCAATCACTGCAATACGCTGTACAATGTCCTTGTCGGCTTGCGCTATATTCCTTTGTAAGGCTAAGCCCAATGTTAATGGCCCTAAAACCTCATCACTGTTATCGCCGTGAGCGATTTCTCCCTTCATTTCACCTGTTTCATTCCATGTATTGTTTTGCGTTTCTAAAAAAGCAGTTTTTTGCCAAAGCGTTTGTTGTTCAGGCATAAATAAAGCAACAGCTTGAGGAAAAATAGCAATAGAGTCTAAAAATTCTGTGATTGGATGAATAGGGTATTCATTAATCAATGCGTAATCAACTCGATTTAAACCCAGTAATTGGCTGCTAGGGTCAACGATAACGCCTGCTAAAAACTCGATATTTAATGACTCGGCTAAGCCATCTAGTTGGGTGTTTTCATTGGGTTCAACCAGCCACAATAAATTACCACCTTGAGTGACATAACGATTAATAAGCTCTACCTCACCCACTAATAAAGCACTTTGAGGGCTGGCTATAACCAGCACTTGAGTGTTGCTAGGAATGTCGGGGACTTTACTTAAATTGAGGCTTTCAATAATAAAACCTTTGTTGGCAAGCTGTGCCGCAAAGGTGCTGATGTCGTGATTCGCAT
>CAZORZ010000278.1:0-2664 GCA_964582255.1 uncultured Gammaproteobacteria bacterium
GCTCGCGCACCTCTTGGTTTGATTGTGCTCGTCTTGAGCCGTGGGCAATAATAATAAGATCTGGTTTGGCTGACATAATTAACTCTTAAAGGAATCTGAATACATTAGCAAAAGTGTATGGCTTTATAAACTAATATTGGATGATAGATTATAAGCAAGAAACTGGTTGTATTAAATGTTTGATTTGTATAGAATCCGCAACCTTGATTTAGCACTTGTACTTCGCTAAATATCTGTTGAGTAAACAATCGCTCAGCATGACTTTAAAGAGCCCTGCATGGGCTTTTTTTGTGCCAGTCACATTTGTGCCATTAACTTTATTGTACTGTTACTTAGCGTTGTAACTTACATTACACGAGAATATTTTTTGATCAATTTTGAAGCCTTGTTTGCACCTGTAGTTGAGTCTATGGGTTATGAATTAGTTGGTGTTGACTTTAGTAGTTCAGACCATCATGGGCACATGCGCGTGTATATCGACAAAGAGGGTGGCATTAATCTTGAGGACTGTACTGAAGTAAGCCATCAATTAAGTGCTATATTGGATGTTGAAGATCCTATCCAAGTTGCATTTGATCTTGAGGTTTCATCACCTGGGCTTAACCGACCACTGTTTAAAGTGTCGGATTATGCAAAATTTGTGGGTGAAAAAGTAAAAATCAAATTAGCGGTTCCACAAAATAATCGCAGAAATTTTAAAGGGGTTATTACCGCCGTAGACGGTGATGTAATAGAACTTGATATTGATAATGAGCAATTCAAATTGTCTTTTAACTCGATAGCCAAAGCCAATTTGGTCTATAAGTTTTAAGTCAGTAATTTGAGTATTAAGCGTTAAGCATTAGGAAAAAAGATGGATAACAAAGAAATTTTATTAGTCGCAGACACTGTTTCTAACGAAAAAGGCATTGATCGTGAAGTTATATTTGAGGCGATTGAAGCGGCATTAGAGACTGCCACACGAAAAAAACAACAAAAAGAAATTGGTGTGCGCGTTGAAATTGATAGAGATACTGGTCATTACGATACTTGGAGACGCTGGGAAGTCGTAGAGCCAATGGAAAATGGCGGCTTAGAGGATCCTTTAACACAAACAACTTTGGAAGCAGCTCAAGTAGAACAGCCTGATATTGAATTAGGTGATTTTATCGAAGAAGAGATTGATTCTATTGAATTTGGTCGTATTGCGGCACAAACAGCAAAACAAGTTATTGTGCAAAAAGTGCGTGAAGCTGAGCGCCAAAAAGTTATCGAAGCTTTTGCTGATAGATTAAATACTATGATTATGGGGCAGGTTAAACGTGTTGAACGTGGCAATGTCTATATTGATCTTGGTGATAATGCAGAAGGTTTTATTCCGCGTGAAGAATTGATTCCGCGCGAGTCGTTTCGCGTTGGTGATCGTGTACGCGCTTATTTGTTTAAAATTAATCCTGAGCCACGTGGCCCACAGTTATTTTTAAGCCGTACTGTGCCAGAGCTTTTAATTGAATTATTTAAGCTTGAAGTACCAGAAGTTGGACAAGAGATGATCGAAATCATCTCAGCTGCCAGAGACCCAGGATTACGCGCTAAAATTGCGGTAAGAAGTAATGATGCGCGCATGGATCCAGTGGGTGCATGTGTCGGTATGCGTGGTTCTCGTGTTCAATCGGTATCTAACGAATTAGCAGGCGAACGAGTTGATATTATCTTATGGGATGACAACCCTGTTCAATTTATTGTAAACGCCATGTCTCCAGCCGAAGTTGTTTCAATCGTAATGGATGAAGAAAAAAACAGCATGGATATCTCAGTACCTGAAGACAAACTGTCTCAAGCGATTGGTCGTGGTGGTCAAAACATTAAATTGGCATCAAAATTGACCGGCTGGTCGTTAAATGTCATGGATGAAGATGCTGCGGCAGAAAAAGCAGATGAAGAATCTGGAAAATTGATTAAAGTTTTTGTCGACCAGCTTGACGTGGATGAAGAGGTCGCTGCAATTTTAGTAGCTGAAGGTCTATCAACCATTGAAGAAGTGGCTTATATCCCAGCTGAAGAATTGATGAAAATTGAAGAGTTTGATGCAGATGTCGTTTCTGAGCTTCAAGGTCGGGCAGGTGATGCCTTATTGACAATGGCCATTACGACAGAAGAAAATGCAAAAGATCCAGAGCAAGATTTATTAGAAATGGAAGGCATAACAGAAGAGCTAGCCTACAAGCTAGCGGCGAGTGGTGTCTGTACTATGGAAGAATTAGCTGAGCAATCAGTGGATGAAATTACCGACATTGAAGGCATTGATGATGCCTTAGCAGCGCAGCTTATTATGAAAGCGCGTGAGCCTTGGTTTGCAGAAGATGCTGAATAAGCTGACGCAAAGTAAACTAAGTAGTTATATTTAAGTAGAAAATAAAGTTTAAGAGTAAAGGTTAACAATCATGGCAAATGCGACAGCAAAACAATTATCCGAAGTCGTCGGAGTACCTGTAGAAAAGCTTATCGAGCAATTAAAAAATGCGGGTGTCGATGTGTCTGGGCCAGATGACCCAATTTCAAATGAAGATAAAATGAAATTGTTGACATCATTACGCACTAGTCATGGGAAATCATCAACTGATGGACCGAAAAAAATAACCTTAAACAGAAAAAGCAAATCTGAATTAAAAGTGAGTGGTTCAT
>CAZORZ010000279.1:0-2663 GCA_964582255.1 uncultured Gammaproteobacteria bacterium
ATATTTATATTAAAGAGCTACCTCATGGGATGAAGTAGCAAAGGCTCATCGCTAAAGACGATAAAATATAGTTTTTGTTGATGGGTAAAAATCGAGTGACATGATGTGCTTCGTTACTTTTTATTAAAAACACATGCTAACAGTTTAAGCGGCGATCATCTTATCTAAGGTGGATACGACCGCTATGAATGATGGAAGTACTGGAGTAATGTCCAATAATAAAAAACCCTCGCATCAATTAAGATACGAGGGTTAAATACCTGCTTCTTTCATTCAGCTGCTTCCTGCTAGGTTTCCTACCTATGTGTAAATTCCTTTTCACGTCCGTTACTCGAATCCTTCAAGTATGTTCAGTATAATACTCAGTCCGATTTGTCCTGCATAGCGAAGGACACTCATTAATATGTAAGGATAAAAAGTTTATTGAAGTAGGAAAAAGATTACGTTGATTTTCATTAAAGATTAAGGGCTAAATACCGATATAATACTAAAATTGATAACAAAAGATTATGCCTGACGAATTCAAAGCCATTAATGGCGATATTTTACAATTACAGTTTCTGCCTAATACCGATGGACGCCGTTATAATGTAACGGTACTAGGTTTTTTGGAGAATCATAGCTTAATTGTTGCCGCGCCAAAAAAAGACGGTAATTTCATGATCCTACGTAAAGGGCAGCTATTTACAGCGCGCATGATGCACGGCATCTGTGTTTCAGGTTTTCAAACTCAAGTAATTAAGTCTGTTTCGACACCCTATCCTTATGTACATTTAAAAATTCCTGATGAATTTCAAAAAAAACAAGTACGCATTACTCGAAGAGCCGATATCAACTTACCCATTACCGTAACCAATATCAAAAAATCTCAATTAATTAGAAAAGAGAGTGCATCAATTATAGATTTATCGCTGCTCGGTTGTCGCATAGTTTCTGATAATATTTTAGGCTCTGACAGTGATATGTTAAAGCTTAATATCAGTGTAAAACTGTTTAATTATGACTATATTCTTGCTATCACTGCTCAAGTTAAGCGTTTACAAGAATCTATGCATGATGACGTGATGTTATTTGAATATGGATTAGCATTTCAAGATTTAGGCGAGCAAGCCTCTTTAGTCATTGGCTCTTATGTCAATGAAGCCTTAATTGGGCAGTATCTCGAATAAGATTAAGCAGTACTGTCTAAATATCTCTTAAACCATCTGCAGGCTCTATGTTCGAAGCCCGATAGCCACCTAATATCGCCGCGAAAATTGCCGAACAGAGGGTTAAGGCTAAGGCCCAAAAAAAATGTTCGGGCAACAAAAAGCATAGTGCTTGATCAATGCCCAGTTCAGGCGCTAACACTGTGTTAATAGTGTATTCAGTGATTAAATATAACAACACGGCGACAAGCCAACCTAACACACCAGTATACAAGGCCTGCATTACTGGAAATAACACTATTTTTCCACCTTGAAAACCAACCAAACGCAAAACACTTAAGTCTTTTTTCTTACGATCTACATTTGCCCATAAGCTCGCTCCTAAAGATAATGAAAAACCTATCGCACCAACCAAGGCTATAATCCAAAAAATAATGGATAAGTTTTTATCAATCGCTTGAATGGTTTTAATTTCAGTAGTGTTCGATTTAACGCGAATGCCTTGCTGTTGTAATTCATTAACCAGCGGCTCTACTTGATAAATGGAATTCACAAATAGTCTAAATGATGGATAAGTTCGCAGAGTATTGTCGTGCTCGTGCCCATCCCAAGCCAACTCATCTACCGCTTTTCCGTCCTTAAAATTTTCTGATGCGACGAGTAACGCTAAGCTCACATAGGCAATGTTTCGACTGGTGACTGATGAATCAGCAACGTCTATCACTCGCACACTAATATGTACGCGTTCTCTTTTACCACGATATTGTCGGCTCAAGCTGGCATCTATGCGATCACCTTTTTTAATCTTTAATTTTTGCGCTGCATTATGACTGAGTACAACTTGATAATAACCTTTAGGTGAATTTTGCAACTGCTGCAATAAGGGATCGCCCTTTGCCGTGGCAATTAATTCAGTCGATAAAATCCTAGATGCTTGGGTGCTTTTTAATTGAATAGTGGCTGCTAAGGCGCGTGTTTTAGGGATGATAAAAGCCACATCATCTCTGGCTCTCATGGTTTTAAACCAGTCACCTTGGTATGAACCACTGCCAATGGGCCTTATTTCTCGGTTGATTGGATTTTCAACCAAGCTACTAATCATACTATTGACGATGCCAAATTTTAGGCCAAACAAGATCATCATTGGCGCCAACACGGATGCTAAGGCGATAATAAAGCAGCTCGACATTTTCCATTCGTGGCTATAGTCTCTAAAAGACAGCGCTATAATAGTTTTAAATTGACTCATTAGTCTTTAAAGGTTGATTCGTAAACACGTCCATTGTCGACCACTGAGGCTTCATGGTGCAAACTACGAAAATCCATTTTATAAACTTGAGCCCAATCGTGACTGGCGATAATCATGGTGATTTTTAAGCCCTTAACTAATTCCATCACCACTGCCATTATCTTTCGAGCAGTGATTGGGTCTAATGCAGCGGTTGGTTCATCGGCAATAATAATGCTCGGTCGATGTGAAAAAGCACGTGCAAAAGATGCTCTCTGTCGTTCACC
>CAZORZ010000280.1:0-2655 GCA_964582255.1 uncultured Gammaproteobacteria bacterium
ATGAGCAAGCTCATCATGCGTGACTTCATTAAATTCTTCGACGACACGAATTGAACTTTTACGCTGCGCATCAATACTTAAATGACGCATGACGGTATATAACCAAGCTTTAAAATTATTGTGTTTAAACTGTGTTTGTTCGAGTACTTTAAGCCATGTGTCGTGATACACATCTTCGGCACTACTTTCACTTAAACCACGGCGCAATAAAAACAGATACATAGATTGTCGATAACGCGAATACAACGACTCAAATGCAGCCATATCACCTGCGTGATAGGCTGCAAATAATTTTTCGTCACTCAGTTCTTGGTTTGGCATTGCTGTATTGTATTAACTGTCTAAGCTCTTTGCCAGCTCGACTAAGCCTATAAACTCGCCTCGGTAGCCATGCTTATCATATCCTTTAGTCTGTCGTGCCAAATCAAGAATATCATCATAATCAAATCCATTTAATTGCTCAGCATGCCTTAACTTTTGAGCAAAAGCAGCCACTGACGCTGCAAAACGTAATGGTTGATTATTATTCGCCGCTATTTCCTTATGAATCACTTGATTGATCAAAAGTGACTGGCTCACTCCTGTTTGTTTTGGGTTTTTATAACGTAATTTAACAAAAGCGAGTTCACTATTATGTGCTGGGCTCAACCTTTTAATATTTTTTTGATAACGCAAAGAATCAATTTGTCGATTAATATCATCCATTAAAGTAATTTCATATAAAGCCGTAACGCTATGCCCTGCACCAATTTCACCGGCATCAACCTTATCATTATTAAAATCTTCACGATTCAATAAACGGTTTTCATAGCCTATCAAACGGTAGTTAGCGACTTGTTGAGGATTCCACTCAACTTGTATCTTCACATCTTTTGCAATGGTTTCTAATGTGGCCGATATTTGGCCAACTAATACTTTACGCGCTTCGCTAAGCTTATCAATATAGGCATAGTTTCCATCACCATGGTCGGCTAACTGCTCCATGAGTTTATCGTTATAATTCCCATGTCCAAAACCCAAAGTAGTTAAGGCTATGCCTTTATTCCTTTGGCGCTTAATTAAATCAATTAACGCATCATGACTGACCGTTCCTACGTTAAAATCGCCATCAGTGGCTAAGATAACACGATTTATGCCGCCTTTAATAAATGACTGCTCTGCTAATTCATAGGCCAATTTTATACCCGATGCACCATTAGTCGAGCCTCCAGCGCGTAAATTATTGATTGCCTGCAATATAGCACTGCGTTCATTACCCTTAGTGGGTTGCAGCACCACACCAGAAGCACCTGCATAAACCACAATGCTAATAACATCGTCTTTCGTTAATTGTTTACTGAGCAATTTAAACGCATTTTTTAATAACGGAAGCTTATCAGGTGCATTCATCGATCCAGATACATCCAATAAAAACACTAAATTAGCGTGGCTACGCTCTTGCTCAGGTAAATACCCTTGTAAGCCAATTTGCACCAAATGCGTATTATCATTCCAAGGCGTTTTAATTATGTGAGTGTTGACCGAAAAAGGAGCATCCGTGTGGGAAGGCTTACTGTAATGATAATCAAAATAATTAACCATTTCTTCGACTCGAACTGCATTAGATGGTGGTAACTCTCCTCGATTAAGGTATTTTCGCACAATGGCATAAGAGCCAGTGTCTACATCAATGCTAAATGTAGACACTGGCTGATCGTTCACATTAATGATTTCATGACTGTCAATGTTGGCAAATTTATCGTTATTAGTCAGAATATTTGGCGCTTGTTGAAAATTCATCGCGGGCAACAAAGCCATATCATACTGAGCTATTGCAACGGCTCTGTGTTTTGTCTGAATCATTTTTGTCTCAGCCAATTGTCTCGGGGCACGAATGATTTCTTTTTTAACCAATGGCTGCTCTTGCAGCGTTTTTTCAAGTGGATCTGAGAGCGAAGCCGCAACTGGAGCAGACTGGTCAACACTACAAGCCATAACCAACATACTGCTCAAGACACTTAAAGAGGTGAGTTTTAGATTCATTTTATTTTCCTATTTTGTTATATGTACTGCTATAACGAACGAGGAAAGAAAAAGGGGTTAATCTATTTTTTATATAATTTTTTTTACGTTATTTTATGTTGAGCAGCAATAAAGAATCATTGATTTGAAAATAAACAACAAAAAATTCAAACATAATACGCCACATAATCTCTAAACAAATAAAGATAAATACCGCGATAGCATAAACAATAAAGCGATGCTTACGCTGAGTATATTGCTGTGTTGCCGCGACACCGTGATCAACAGCATCTGAAAAAAACTTAAATTTTCGTTTTAGCCACAACGCCATAAACCAACTTAAAACAGGTACCAAGATGGCACCAAAAGCATAGAAAAACACCAATAAATAAGGCGTTATGAGGATTTTAAACGTAAAAAAATCAAGCAATGTTTGCATCGTAAAAAGCCTCTCTACGCATAAACAGAAAAGAGGCTTGTCTCATTTTATTGCAAGTTTTTAGCAGGATCATAACCCTGAACCATTTTAGAAAAATATTCCGCTAAAGCCTCTAACTGTGCATCAGGCAATCCTTTAATCATTGCCTGCATACGTGGCTTGGTACGAGTTCCATTTTGATATGCGCGTAATGTATTTAACAGATACAACTTGTT
>CAZORZ010000281.1:0-2650 GCA_964582255.1 uncultured Gammaproteobacteria bacterium
AAGATATTCGGGTGATCATTATTAAATTGGCTGATAGGTTGCACAATATGCGCACCTTAGGTGCTATGCGACCCGATAAAAGAAGGCGCATATCAAAAGAAACGATGGAAATTTATGCGCCAATAGCTAACCGCCTAGGTATCTATAAAATGCGTCATGAGTTATTAGATTTGGCGACATTTAATGCTTACCCTATGCGTTATACCGCGATTAATAATGCCTGCAATGTACTTATAGGTCACCGTAAAGAGCTTTTTAGTACAATAAAAATAGCCTTAAAAGGTCGCCTTAAAGACGTCAATATCTTCACTAAGATAAAATACAGAAAGAAAAATATCCACAGTATTTATCGTAAAATGCATGATAAAAAGCTGTCGTTTAAAGAGATTACCGATGTGCATGGTGTGCGTATCAACACTAAGTCGGTGGATGATTGTTATCGGGTTTTGGGTGTTTGTCATAACCTCTATAAGCCGATTCCCGGAAAATTTAAAGACTATATTGCGATTCCTAAAACCAATGGTTATCAATCGCTGCACACCAGCTTGTTCGGGCCTCATGGCATTCCCATTGAAATTCAAATTCGCACTAAAGAAATGGATCAGTTTGCTAAATCGGGCATTGCAGCGCACTGGCTGTATAAAGACTCATCGGTCGGTGGCGCTGACAATGTGTCAAGAGCGACGGAATGGTTAAATGGCTTATTGGAGCTACAGCAAAATACCAGCAGCTCGTTAGAGTTTTTAGAAAACGTAAAGGTCGATTTATTTCCTGACGAAGTTTATGTTTTTACGCCTAAAGGTGATATTAAAAAGTTACCGCGTGGCGCGACCATAGTCGATTTTGCCTATTCGGTGCATAGCCATGTGGGGCATACCTGTGTCGCGGCGCGTATCGATCACAATATGATGCCGCTGAGCGCGACGCTTTACAATGGGCAAACCGTCCAAGTGATTACCTCTGAAAGTAGTCGCCCCCATCCTAATTGGCTCGATTTTATTATAACAGCTAGGGCGCGCACGCAAATTCGCCACTATTTAAAATCAATAAAACAATCAGAAGCTATTTCGTTAGGAAAGCGTTTATTACAGCAAGCAACCATTCAATTTATTGGCTCTGATATTGCTTATTCAGAGCAAAAATTAACGCAAGTCTTAGAGCAATATCAGCTCAGCTCTGAAGATGAGCTATTAGCAGAAATTGGCCTAGGCAATCGTATGGCTAGTTTGGTGATAAAATCACTTTATGACACACTTGATGACGATGATGACACCACTCAATTTGATCAATCAGGAAAGCTGCTGGCGATAAAAGGCACTGAGGGCATGGTGTTGTCCTATGCTAAATGCTGTTCTCCTATTCCTGGTGATCAGGTCGTAGGGTTCCTATCGTCAGGCAAGGGCATTGTGGTGCATAAGCAATTATGTAAAAACATCACTAAAGAACAAAAAAATGATAATCGGGTGATGGATATTCAATGGTCTACTCACGTTGAAGGTGAATTCGTGACTGGATTACGCGTGCAGGTGCTTAATCAGCGTGGGGTGTTGGCAAAACTGGCAGCCACTATTGCGGACACTGATTCTAATATCGAAAATCTTGAAATTTCAAATGAATCGGGTGTGTTGACGACCATAGATTTTATAGTCTCAGTTAAAAACCGAATTCATCTTGCGCGTATTATGCGCAAACTAAAACATATTAAAGTCGTTAATAAAATTTGGAGAGTATAAACATGGCTAAGGAAATTATTTCTACCGATCAAGCGCCGCAAGCTATAGGCACCTATTCACAAGCGGTTAAAGCGGGCAATACAGTTTATATTTCGGGGCAAATTCCACTTATTCCAGACACTATGGAAATGATTGAAGGAGGTATTGAGGCTGACATCAATCAAGTGTTTAAAAATTTATCAGCCGTGTGCGAGGCAAGTGGTGGTTCTTTAAAGGAGATTGTAAAGTTGAATATATTTTTAACCGATTTAGCCAATTTCCCGATTGTGAACGAGATTATGGCGCAATATTTTGAGCAGCCTTATCCTGCGCGCGCGGCGGTTGGTGTGGCATCCTTACCTAAAGATGCGCGAGTAGAAATGGATGCTATTGTTGTTTTAGACTAGGCTTCTTAAATGTCGGATCTGTCGCAAAAACCACTGACAGAGCTCAAAGGCATTGGCGCCAAAGTCGCCGAAAAATTTAATAAACTGAATATCTTCAATTGCCAAGATTTATTATTTCATCTGCCGTCAAATTACGAAGACAGGACAAAATTAACATCCATCATTGATGCTCAAGCAGGGCAAAAGGTATTAATAGAAGCACGAGTTAATAAAAACCATATTGCATTTCGACGTAGTGGTCGAAATAGGCGCATGTTAGTGGTTAACGTGCATGATGATGGTGGGCAAATGAATGTGCGGTTTTTTCATTTTAGTGCCAGCCAACAAAAGCAATTTAAAGAAGACGCTTTAGTTCGTTTTTTTGGTGAAATAACGTTTATGAATGGCTTGCCTGAAATGGCACATCCCGAATTCCAAGTGATTAATCCAGATTCTCCAGCGCCATTAGACACCACTTTAACGCCCGTTTACCCTACAACAGAGGGCATACATCAAAAAGGCATCCGTAATGCATTGTTGCAAGTGTTGGCG
>CAZORZ010000282.1:0-2648 GCA_964582255.1 uncultured Gammaproteobacteria bacterium
ATATGCTGAAATTCTCGAAGAAGGTGATCGTAAAGCCTTTGATTCGATACGCGCACATGCAGGTAACACAGCTGCTTTTTTTTACGCGCGCTTGCCTGATTTATGGACACACTTTGTGAGCTATACCAGTTACCGCCTTGAATGCGGTTTGCGCTCTAGTGCGGTGCTTGGTTTTGTTGGTTTACCAACGCTGGGCTATTATTTAAGTACGGCATTTTTAGAAGGGCAATATGGCGTAGTTTGGGCGCTATTGATTTTATTTTATATATTAATTGCAACCTTACGCTTTTGGTTAAGGCCTAAGCTATTACCTATTTATCTATTCATCGCACCGTGGATCATCGCCAATGATACTGAGATAGTGACAGCTAATATCGTGCGCTTTTTCACTCAAGATATTGTTCCAACACCCCTTAAAAATAATGAAGGAATGAGCGGTTTATGGCATTGGTTTAGCAATATTTGGTTTAATGAAGCTTTGCCAGGAATATTTAATAGTATAGTGCTGACCCAATTAGCCCTAGTGTTAACGGCATTCTTAGCACTTATTTTATTTCCGTTGGTGTCACCATTGTTTGCTAAAACGCTAACACGCACATCAAGCCACATTGTTTTAGTGATTATGCGCTCAACCCCAGAATATATTTTAGCGTTTATATTACTGACATTATGGGGGCCATCAATGTTGCCAGCTGTCATCGCTTTAGCCATTCATAATGCCGGTATTATTGCTCACCTTATGGGGCGCTATACTAATGATATGAGTTTAAGAATCGATGCAGTTCAAGGTGTACGGCTTTATTTTTACGAGGTCTTACCAAGATTATACGGGCAGTTTTTAGCCTTTTTGTTTTATCGCTGGGAAATAATCTTACGTGAAACCGCTATATTAGGCATTTTAGGCATCGCCACACTTGGCTTTTATATAGACAGTGCGATGCAAGATATTCGCATGGATAAGGCCATGGTGTTGATTTTAATAACGGCCTTGCTGAATGTGTTGGTTGATGCCTTGTCGCGTTTTATTCGCTCCCATCTACAGCTCACGACCTCTGTCTCTAAGGTGTGACATTGTCGTTTGGTTTTCACAAAGGCCTCAGGACATAATAACCCACTAAAATAGTTGGTTATTATGTGGTATAATTTTACTTCATTAATGAGTAACTAATAAAGACATGGCACGATTAAAAAGAAGCTGGAATTTTCGCGATAAAGATCGTTCAATGAAAGATATTGGCAGTGCCATCAGCTTTAATATTTGGCAGATTAGCGGCTCGGGTTTACTAGAGCTTGAAAATGAAGGCTTTCAAACTGATTCGCGTTCTCAGCGTTTAGATGTGGTGTGTGAGTTCGCGGCCTATCTATTACAGCTTGCCGATCGCATGACCTTTGACAAAATTAGCTTAGAGCAAAGAAATGAATTAATCAGTTTTGCAGGCATTCATATGGCGGAGATTATTCAAAATAATCGCGAAGATACTGACGGCCCTGGAGATTACGTTAAAGTTTTTTTAAATTTGTTGAATTCAAGAATTAATGATTATTCTAGCTGTCAATTTGATATTAATGATGGCCCAAGTTTTGTCTTTTTACGTTTGTTAGGTGACCATGTCACTACTCAAATGGGGGCAAAAGATCAAAAATGGATTACCAGCTATGTTATCGATATTGCAGGTGATAAATTGTTTAAATCTTTTCGTCGTATCTTACCCGGCTTAGTTGATCCAGCCCAGCGAGTGTATGTCGAAGATGAAGCTCTAGCTGGTATGGGGAAAAATCACGACGTTTAGTTAATGATTCAATCATTCGCTATAAAGGCTTACGTGTAAACTCTGTTTTATGGCACTTAGGGCAGGGGGGGATATGAGTGCTTTTGTTAAATTGCATTGACTGTGAACATGCCGTGCAGTCTAAAATACCAGGAGCCGTTATTTCACCTGTTTTGTAAATGACAGTCAGCCTATTAGACTGCTCAAGGTTATTAAGAGTTAGCCATGTTTTATCGGCGGCTTTTGAAATAATATCTAAAAACTTATCTTCAGCTATTTCTAAGTCAAAATTTAACCAATCCTTTAATTCCTTGCCATTTTTCTGGACACCATCTAAGGCATGGGAAATATCACGTTGTAAATAGGTAGAAAATTCTTTGGCATCTTTCAGCGTAATATCTTGGGCTTGGTGCGCCAGCTCTGTCGCATTTCCAATGATCTCCTCCATGGTCGGTTGAAGGGCGATGTCGGCAGTGTGAATAGCCTCCGCAACCTGATCCATTACTTGGTCGTACACTTTTAACAGTTTGTCATTATGATCCATAGTTACTATTTAGATCAATTTGGCAAAAAAACAAGGTAACTTACTCGGCTTCACGCCAAATTGAATCCATTATTACGATGAAAGACCGCAAATACACATGCAAATTTTGCTTTTACGCCTTGTGCTGAACTCAATTTGACGTAAACCTGAGGACTGACCTGATTAGCAGCAATTTACTGAATATAAATTTTAAAAATTAATCAATTTAAGGTGACTTTTATGACGTATGTTGCAATATCTCTGGTTGACTATATTAGAGTCTTCTAATATAGTATAGTCACTTTTATATTGTGAAAATGATTATGACTACTTCAACACAGCAAGTTGTTCAAGGA
>CAZORZ010000283.1:0-2645 GCA_964582255.1 uncultured Gammaproteobacteria bacterium
GCTAATGAAAACAGAAATGCGGTAAGGACTGCTACGAGAATAATAATAAAAGGATGAGTTATGACGACATCGGTAAAAAAGAAGGTTGTAACAGTGACAGATGCACCCACTAACAACCCTCTAACGATGCCTCCAGTAACAAAGCCCATTAAAATAATGACATTTGGAATGGGTGAAACTAACATTTCTTCGATATGTTTGGCGAATTTTGACCCATAAAATGAGGCCACGACATTGGCATAGGAGTTGGTGATGATAGCCATCATAATTAACCCAGGCATGATGAAATCGATGTATTTATAACCATCCATATCGCCAATTTGTGAGCCTATTAAATTACCAAAGATAATAAAATAAAGCACGGTGGTAATAACTGGCGGCACGATGGTTTGTACCCAAATACGACTAAAGCGTAAAATCTCTTTACGTACAATGGTGCTGTAGGCAATCCATATTGGATTTGAAAAAGTCATAATTAAATTGCCTTGTTGTTAATGATGGAGACAAATAGCTCTTCTAATCGATTGGTCTTATTACGCATGCTTTTGACATTTAACCCTAAGTCATTAAGTTGAGAAAATAACTGACTTAATGAATAGGACTTTGGCCGATTAATCTCTAACGTATAAGGGTCGATTAAAAGGCAAGAGTTAATGCTTTTAATATCAACAGCTTTATCTTGAGGCTGTTCTAGGTCTAAGATAATGGTTTCATGATCTAAGGAGCTTAATAAAGATTTCATACTGGTATTATGCAGAATTTTTCCTTCATCAATAATGGCAATGTTGTTGCACATTTGCTCAGCTTCTTCAAGGTAATGAGTGGTTAAAATAATGGTGGTGCCTTGTTGATTTATTTCTTGCATAAATTGCCACATAGAGCGTCTAAGCTCTATGTCAACGCCTGCGGTAGGCTCATCTAAAATCAATACTTTAGGTTTGTGCACAAGGGCTCTAGCGATCATTAAGCGGCGCTTCATGCCACCTGAAAGTTCTCTTGCCTGTGATCGTCTAAAATCCCATAAGCCTAATTTTTTTAAAAATATTTCGGTACGTTGCTTCGCTTTTTTTTTATCGACACCATAGTATCCAGCTTGGTTTATGATGATTTCTTCAATCGGCTCAAAAATATTAAAATTAAACTCTTGTGGCACAATACCAAGCTGACGTTTTGCTAACACCAGATCAGTTTCAATATTGTGACCACAGATAGCAACATCTCCAGCTGTTTTATTGATTAAAGAGGCAATAATGCCAATGCAGGTGGATTTTCCAGCACCATTTGGGCCTAACAAGGCGAAAAAATCGCCCTCTTCGATCTCTAGGTCAATGCCTTTAAGCGCGACAAAACCATTGGCGTACGTTTTTTTTAGGTTTTTAATAGAAATGGCGGACATAACTTTTTATCTAATAATTTAAGGGTTAAGGCTGTCTTTAAAATGAGTGTTGAACATTATAGTTTCAAGGCGACTTTTATTTTTGATTTTATGTGCTATAAAAAGGCTAATAATAATTTATAAGTATAAGGGCTTTTTGATCAATGGATAATAATATTTCTGCTTTGTTTATTCTTCTCGTCGAACCATCTCGCTCACAGCGAAAAATTATTGCACAGCAATTTGAGGATCTTGGTATAAGTACTTTTTCCGAAGTGGAAACAGGCGGCGAGGCTCTGGATATCATTGAAACAGATGCTCCTGATTTAGTGATTAGTGCCATGCATCTAGCTGATATGACAGGAAAAGACTTAGTGTTAGAGATGCGCGAAAATAGTGGCACAGAAAACATTCCTTTTATGCTGATTTCTACAGAGACTTCATTTGAAGAGTTAGACCCGATAAAACAGGCAGGAGCTTCTGCTGTGTTACCTAAGCCCTTTAAGGCGAAAGACCTTAAAAATGCGGTCTTGGCGACTATGGATTGGGATAATCCAGATCAAATTGACTTGAGCGAAGAGCAGCTTGAGAAATTGCGCATACTGGTTGTCGATGATAGTGCCTTAGCGCGTAAAATGATTATTAGGACTCTGACGAAAATGGGCATTAAAAACTTTGAAGAGGCTATTGATGGAAAAGAGGCAATGCCGATTATTCAAGACAGTGTCTTTGATTTGATTGTGTCTGACTACAATATGCCTAAAGTAGATGGTCATCAATTATTAAAATTTATACGCACCGAATCAAACCAGCGAGATGTGCCTGTGCTCATGGTGACAACCGAAGGCGATGAAAGTAAATTAGCCGCTATTCAGCAAGAAGGCGTGTCAGCTATTGTTGATAAACCTTTTGATATAAATACTGTAAAGCAGTTTATTGAAGCTGTTTTTAGCGTTTCAGATTAGTAATGGATTAAAGGGCCGCGTTAATTATGCAAGTGGCTCTAAGCATTAAAAAATTGATGCTGTCTGTTATAAAAATAAATGGATAGTCCATCTTATTTATGTGTTATGCCTGCTCTTAATATGCCATTAGGAGCAGGCATTGGTGTAGCCATGTATCCCGATCATGGGCAGAGTGATGAAAGAGCTTATCGCCATTGCAGATAAGATGATGTACCCGTCGAAGAAAACAGGTAAAAACCGTTATACATTATTTTCAGGGGCTTCTTAGTGTGCTACCACACTAAATCATCAGGAATTTCGTAATC
>CAZORZ010000284.1:0-2632 GCA_964582255.1 uncultured Gammaproteobacteria bacterium
AATAATTGTGAAATATCCATAGTATTCCTTTGTGATCTAGTTTATTTTTCTTGTCAAGTTTTTATTATTTAACGCAGACTATAGCAAAAGCACATGCAGAGCACAGAGGAAAATCTAAAAAATATACAGGCGCAAATATCAGGATTAGAGTTGCGTTATCATCGTGTTGACAATGAGGTGCAGTTAATGGCGGTAAGTAAAAAAAAACCTATCGCATTAATTCAACAAGCATATCAATGTGGGCAACGAATTTTTGGGGAAAGCTATGTGCAAGAAGCGATTGAAAAAAAGGCCGCTTTAGCTGATTTGGGTGATATTCAATGGCATTTTATTGGCCCTATTCAATCGAATAAAACACGCGATGTTGCGACTCATTTTGATTGGGTACACAGTGTTGATCGGTTGAAGATTATGCAGCGTCTTAATCAGCAAAGAAATGGCAATCCGCTGAATGTGTGTTTACAGGTCAACATAGATGATGAGCCAACAAAATCTGGTTTTAAGGTGAATGAAATTATAACAATGGCTACTCAGGTGATTGATATGCCTAATTTAAGGTTGCGCGGTTTAATGGCAATACCCAAGCCTAATGACACCTTAGCTGCTCAACGAGCTACTTTTAAACGGGTGAGTGAGACTTATGAACAACTGC
This sequence comes from uncultured Gammaproteobacteria bacterium, assembly GCA_964582255.1. Classification (GTDB taxonomy): domain Bacteria; phylum Pseudomonadota; class Gammaproteobacteria; genus CAYZQE01. The sequence continues at coordinate 653 of CAZORZ010000284.1, forward strand.
AATTACTTTCTCAGCATGTTGATACATTATCAATAGGAATGAGTGGTGATATGGAAGCAGCCATTGCAGAAGGCTCGACGATGGTTAGAATAGGCACCGCAATTTTTGGCTCAAGAGGGTAAGGTTTTGAAAATAACATTTATTGGCGGCGGTAATATGGCCGCAAGTTTGATTGGTGGCTTAATCCCTAATCAGTTTTTAGCAAATGAAGTATCTGTTTATGATGTGAATGAGGAGGCATTAGTTGCCTTAGCTCTGCGCTTTAGTGTGACTACGAGTACTAATTTGTCGGCAAGCATCGCGCATGCAGATATTATTATGCTGTCAGTTAAGCCTCAGGTTTTGCAGTCGGTTTGTGAGCAAATTCAGGCAATGCTAGAGAGCAAACCTCTATTTATTAGCATTGCCGCAGGCATTAGAAGTGTCGACATTAATCGTTGGTTGGGCGGTGAGCAAGCCATTGTACGTTGTATGCCGAATACGCCATCACTGTTGCAATGTGGAGCCACTGGCTTATTTGCTAATGCGGATGTCAATCAACAGCAAAAACAGCAGGCTGAAAGCATTCTAAAGGCAGTCGGCTTATCTGTTTGGGTCGATGCAGAAACAGATATTGATATTGTGACGGCTTTATCGGGCAGTGGCCCCGCCTATTTCTTTTTGTTTATCGAGTCGTTACAAAAAGCAGCCATTAAATTAGGTTTAAAACCAGAAGTTGCCAGCCAACTAGCCGCTCAAACCGCATTAGGCGCAGCGCAGATGGCACTGGTTAATGATGATATTGAAAAACTCAGAATGAACGTCACTTCTAAGGGGGGAACGACGGAGCAAGCGTTGCTATCGTTTGAACAAAATGATTTACAAGGTATTGTCGCTCTAGCTGTTGAGGCGGCTTTTTTACGTTCACAACAAATGGCAGATGAACTGTCGAATCAGTCTTAGAGGTTAAATTATGGGCTCAGGTTATTTATTAAATCCGTTAATGTTAATCATTAACACAGTATTTGATTTATATATTATGTTGGTGCTGTTGCGCTTTATGTTTCAAGCATTTCGAGCGGATTTCTATAATCCAGTCTCTCAATTTGTGGTTAAGGCAACTTCACCACCATTAAAATTCTTACGCCGTTTTATTCCAAGTGTGGCAGGGCATGATGCCTCTGCCCTAGTGTTGGCGATTTTATTAATTGGATTGAAATTAGTCGTTCTTAGGGCTCTTGGCGTGCCGATCATTGATATCGCTAGTGTCGTAGTGCCCATCGCTTCGATCAGTATTATTGGGCTTATTATTATTGCCATTGCCGAATTATTAGCCCTGACGTTAAATATATTTTTGTTTGCGATTATTATTTTAGTGATTTTAAGTTGGGTAAGCCCAGGCGCTTTAAACCCAGTGACACAGCTGATTCAAACGATTGCCAATCCAGTTATGCGCCCGATTAAAAAAATAATGCCAAATATGGGCGGTTTAGACTTATCGCCATTGGCAGCAACTCTAGCCATTATGTTAGCAAAGATGCTAATAATCCCACCCATTATTTATGTAGCAACTTTATTTTAATTTTGCTGACAAAAACGATAGAGTCAGCTATAACAAAGAGAAGATAATAAAAATTATAATAAGTAACAAAACCAATTGGAGAAAATATGAAGACCTTAATAAAAAGCATCGCTGTATTGTTTGCATTTTTAGCTTTTAGCGGTGCGGTATCTGCCGAATCATCAACAGAAGTGGGTGATTATGTTGTGCATTACAATGCGTTATCAACAGAGTCTTTACCTGCACGAGTGGCTCAAGCCTATGGCATTAAACGCTCAAAAAACAGAGGCTTTTTAAATATTTCGGTATTGAAAAAAGGCGGTGGCTATGAAGGAGTAGAAGCAGAGATTAAAGTGATTGCGACTAACTTAACGGGCCAGTTACGCACTTTGGATATGCGTAAAGTGCAAGAGCAAAATGCAATTTATTACATCAGTGAG
>CAZORZ010000285.1:0-2620 GCA_964582255.1 uncultured Gammaproteobacteria bacterium
TAAAAACCTTCCTTTTTCAGCACTGAATTAAATAACGGGGAAATATTTTAGTTGCTAAAACTACTGGATACAAATCCAGTTAAATATTTTTCATCTCTAATGCTTGAGGTAGCTGTCGTAGCAGAATAATTATCATTATTAGCAATGACAAAATCAAACACTTCAGTGGCGGTAAAGTCAGACAAGGTTATATCATCAGATTGAATTCCTCCACTCAGCCTTAAGGTATTAAATTCGGATAAAGGAAAGCCATAATTAACAGCCAATCGTCCTTGATCTATAATATAATTAGATATATTTAAACCTGATGCATCAGTCTCTGCAAAACTAAAAGAAAACCCTCGACTCACGCCATCCACCGTATGATAAGGATTGGTATAGCTTAAATTATATTTTTTCTGCGCGTCACTGTTATTGATATCTATCGACACTTTTTTGCCGCTACCAAACACATTGTCATGCGACAGCCCTAAATTAATCAACGCTCCTTGAGCCTCTGAATAGCCTAAACCAATGGTGAAATTACCCGAAAAACGCTCGGAAACAGTGACGATTAAGTCCATTTGATCAGGCTCATTTTTCACTCGTTTAAAACGAATTGCTGCTCCCCCAATGTACTTTAAGCGTTGCAAGCGTATCTTGGAACGATCAACCTTTGACGCTGAAAAAGGGGCTGATTCTAATTGCCTCATTTCACGCCTTAACACGGTATCAATAGTTTTCTCATTTCCTTTAAATGAAATAAAACGTACATTCATTTTTTGCCCAGGATCAATAATAAACGTCAAACCAACCGTATTTTCAGCTTGATTAATACTCGGTACTGCGTTGACATTGGCAAAGGCATAACCCGCTTCACCCAATCGTTTTGATAGTCGCTTAACCACAACTGTCACCTGTTTTCTTGAAAATATTTCACCCACTTTAAACGGTATCAAAGCCAGTAAATCTTCTTTAGGCACGACAAACTCACCACTCAAAGCTATCTCACTGATCGCAAACTGTTCTCCTTCTAATATATTCACCGCTATATTAATATCTTTACGATCAGGGCTAATAGTCACTTGAGACGATTGGATATTAAAATCTAAATAACCATTGTCTAGGTACAATGCGGTCATACCATCAAGGTCTCCCGCCACTTTTGCTTGAGAATAATCATCCGCACTGCCAAAAAATGATTGCGAGGGAATCGTAGTCGAAAAATTTTCCAGTAGATCATCGTCGCTATACACCACATTACCCGTGATATTGATATCACGCACCTTAGCAGGGACACCTTCAGAGATGCTTAGGTTTATATTAACCAAGCCTTCGCCAGCTGGCTCTACTGCCGAATTCATAGTGACCGAATACTTGCCCATCGAATAATAAAGTTGCTTTAATTCTTGCTCAATTTTATCTAATACGGATCGATTAAACAGCTTACCTTTACTAATCCCTAGCCCTGACAAGGCTTCATCCATTGTCTCATCATCTAAGACTTTATTGCCTTCGATATTAATTTCTTTGATTGATGGCCGCTCATCTAAGACAAAACGTGCAATGCTGCCATCTCTATGAATTTCAATGCTATTAAAAAAGCCTGTTTTATATAAAGATTTAATCAGCTGCACACTGTTTTTATCGTCTAAAAAATCACCTTTTTGTAAATTAAGATAACTAAACACCGTGCCATCGGATATTTTTTTATTGCCTGACAATACAATATCATCAACCACAAAACCCGAAGCAAACACTGAACATGGTAATAACCATGCAAATATAAAAATACGAAACATTAGCTGACCAAACGTAAAACGTCGTTATAAATAGCGATGGACATAAAGCACAATAACAAAAACATGCCTATTTTTTGCCCCATTAATTCAACAGATTCACTGACAGGGCTACCCTTAACCATTTCAATGAGATAATAGAACAGGTGCCCACCATCTAACACTGGGATGGGTAATAAATTTAGCACGCCAAGGCTGATGCTGATCAGCGCCATAAAGGTTAGAAATGATTCTAAACCGATACGCGCCGACACACCTGCATATTGCGCAATGGTAATGGGGCCACTAAGGTTTTTAATCGAGGCTTCACCTACCACTAATTTTCCCAGCACTTTCAACGTCAACCAAGACATGTCCCATGTTCGAGTTATACCTGCATTAAGTGCCGCTAAGGGCGCAAATTGCTCGGTCACCATCATTTTTTCACGCACAGAATCAGGAATCTCTACTTTATTACGCACTCCTAAAAAACCATAGGTTTCATCATTTAGCGTTTTAATGTCTGGAATCGGCCGTAATAATATTTGTTGATTATCGCGCAATACCAGCACATCAATTTCTTGTCCCGCAGATGCTTGTATGATTTTCACCCATTGAGTAATATCAGTGACAACAATTCCATCAATCGAGATAATTTTGTCATTAGCCTGAAACCCTGCTCGTGCTGCAGCACCGTCTTCGTTCACCCCTGCAATTTCGGGGGCTATTTTAGGTCGCCAAGTGCTTAAACCTATCAGCTCTAAAAAATCTGTTTGTTCTTTTAGCACTTCTAAACTACTAATATCTAAGGTTTTCTCCAAACGCCGCTGCTCTTTGTCTATAACCGTCATGGTTATCTGATC
>CAZORZ010000286.1:0-2620 GCA_964582255.1 uncultured Gammaproteobacteria bacterium
AGCAAGTTGTCCACTCCTCCTTTCCCTAAAAACCGGGTATGGGCGGCATTTTTCTTTTATGGGTACTTGCTTTCTGCATAGCAACTATTAATTTGCGATCTTTCTCCTTTAGAACAGTTCCTTCTTGCAAATACAGATCTAGGATATCGTAAGTTAACCCCATCTCCTTTTCATCTGTTTGTCCTGCCCACAAACCAGCAGAAGGAGGCTTATTAATTATCTCCGTAGGCAGTTGCAAGTAAACAGCCAGTTCCAGCACCTCTTTTTTGAGCAAGCTTCCCAGAGGCAATAGGTCAACACCACTATCTCCATGCTTGGTAAAATAGCCTGTTGCCAGTTCGCTTCGATTACCCGTTCCGGCAACCAAAAAATGCCGCTGAGACGCATGATAGTATAGAGTAATCATGCGCAGGCGAGACTTTATATTGGCTGTCGACATATCTTTGGAGTTTATCTCTTTTACTTGCAAAACTTCCAGAAAACTTGTAAAAACCTTATCTAAGATTATTTTTTTCACAGGAATATGCAAACTTTCTGCCACCAGACGGGCGTCTTTTTCATCCTGCAGGTCACTAAAACAAGGCATTATCAAAGCAAGAAAGTCGTCAGGAAAGGTTCTTTTAGCCAGAGCCGCCACCACTGCAGAGTCAACACCACCACTTAGGCCAAAAACAAGACCACGACATCTCGCCGCGAATACTTTGTCCTGGAGCCAGGGTTTTATTTTTAGTATAAATTCAGCTGAATCAAACATCAAATCATCCTTTGTGTGTAAGTTTTGGTATTTACAATTTTAGTTTATATCTACCCTGCTGTCAAACGTTAGTTGAAAAAAAGACAAAATTCCGGCTGCCAATACCCTGACAAAATTCCGGCTTGACCTCTTACCCAGAATTGTAGTACAATTGTGATATTATGTGGTTGTTGTAGTGGCAAGAAGTATTCCTGCAAGATACCTTTCTGTAGATGCTGCCTTGCGTTTTTGCACAATATACAGTTATTTCTGACTATTTTACCTAAAACCTCTTATCTCATCTCTAAAATAAGGAAGGAGGTATACATAAACTTTATACAAAACAAATTTGCAATATGATGTAGTGTGGTGTGGTGTATAATTTAAAAATTTAAAAAAAGGAGGCCGCATTCATGAGTTCTTATGCAAAAAAAGTTTTGCGGGTAAATTTAACCACAGGAACTATTGCTACCGAGCCACTGGCTGACGAAATGGCCAAAGCTTTTCTCGGGGGAAGAGGAATAGGGGGTAAAATGCTGGCTGACGAAATTCCTGCTGGTATTAACCCTCTCAGTGAAGAAAACAAGATTTTCTTTGTTACCGGACCCTTAACTGGCACCTCTGCGCCCACTGGCGGACGCTACATGGTTATAACCAAAGCACCTCTAAATGATGTCATTGCTTCTTCTAACTCTGGCGGTTACTGGGGGGCAGAGTTGAAGTTTGCCGGCTATGACATGCTCATTGTAGAAGGCAAAGCCAAAGAGCCGGTCTATCTTTATATCAAGGACGATGTAGTGGAAATTCGCCCGGCAGCAAAATTATGGGGTAAAAAGACGATGGAAGTCACTGCTATGCTTCTTGACGAAGTAGGAGATTCCAAAGCTCGGGTACTAAATATCGGCCCGGCCGGGGAAAATCTCTCCCTCATTGCGGCAATAATGAACGACCGTTACAGAGCAGCAGGTCGCTCTGGTGTGGGTGCTGTCATGGGTTCGAAAAAATTAAAAGCTATCGTAGTTCGAGGCAGCAATAAAGTAACCGCTGCCCAGCCGGATAAATTCAAAGAAGCGGTCAAAGACGCTGTTAAAAAAATCAGAGAACACCCGCTAACAGGGCAAGGACTGCCTGCCTATGGAACAGGCGTTTTGGTTAACATTATTAATGAAAACGGCGTATTTCCCACCAGAAACTTCCAAGAAGGAGTATTTGCGGAAGCAGAACAAATTTCCGGCGAAACCCTCGCTGAGAAATACCTGGTTAAAAAAGATATCTGTTATCGTTGTCCCATAGGCTGCGGTCGTTATTGCCGTGTTGACGGCGAAGAAGGCGGCGGTCCGGAATATGAAACAATGTGGGCATTCGGTGCTACTTGCGGCGTCTCTGACCTCAAGGCAGTTATTCGTGCCAATAATATCTGCAATGAACTGGGTCTAGATACAATTTCTGCCGGAGCAACTATTGCTGCCGCTATGGAACTATACCAGCGTGGCTACCTCAAACCAGAAGATGTTGATGGTCCGGAACTTAAATGGGGCAGTGGTGAAGCTGTTCTCGAATGGACAAGAAAAATGGGCATGAACGAAGGATTAGGTGCCAAGATGGCTATGGGATCTGCTCGCCTCTGTGCTTCATTTGGTGCTCCTGATCTATCCATGGCCGTAAAAAAACTGGAACTCCCGGCTTATGACCCGCGAGGCATTATGGGTATGGGTCTAAGTTATGCTACCAATAATCGCGGTGGCTGCCATGTGCGCGGCTATATGATTGCACCTGAGATTGCCGGTATTCCGGAAAAACTGGATCGCTTTGCTCTGGAAGGCAAAGAGGTATGGACAAAAATCTTTCAAGACCTAACTTCAGTTATTGATAGCTTGGGACTATGTC
>CAZORZ010000287.1:0-2569 GCA_964582255.1 uncultured Gammaproteobacteria bacterium
GATAATGTCACGTCTGCGCGGCCAATTAATGGTGTTGCAAGTATTGGCACTCGACCCACCGTAAGAGGGAAGGGCGTACTGTTAGAGGTGTATCTCTTTGATTTTAATAAAGATGTATACGGAAAAACGGTTAGTGTCGAATTTTTAACCCGACTTCGTGAAGAACAAGACTTTGTTTCGATAGACGTGCTTGTCGAACACATCGAGCAAGATGTAAAAATTGCTAAAGAATTCTTTAAAGCTATTTAACCATAGTTTTATAACACCTTTATACATTTGGATTAACCGTGACTGATTACAAACAGACTTTAAACCTCCCTCAAACTAATTTCCCGATGAAGGGCAATCTTGCTAATCGCGAGCCTGCTCGATTAAAAAATTGGACTGATAACGACCTTTACGGAAAAATTCGTGAGGCACGCAAAGGTGCTAAAACATTTATTTTGCATGATGGGCCTCCTTATGCGAATGGCAGTATTCATATCGGCCATGCGGTGAACAAAATTCTAAAAGACATGATTATTAAATCACGCACTTTAAAAGGTGAAGATGCGCCTTATGTGCCAGGTTGGGATTGTCATGGCTTACCGATTGAGCACCAAGTGGAGAAAAAAATAGGCAAGCCGGGCATTAAAGTTGATGCCGATGTGTTTCGTAAGGCGTGTCGTGAATTTGCCGATAAACAAGTTGATAGCCAGCGTAAAGATTTTATTCGCTTGGGTGTATTAGGTGAATGGGATACGCCGTATCTCACTAAAGATTTTAAAACCGAAGCCAATATTGTGCGTTCATTAGGCAAGATTATTGAAAATGGGCATTTACATAAGGGCGTTAAACCTGTGCATTGGTGTACCGATTGTGGCTCTGCCTTAGCAGAGGCCGAAGTAGAGCATCAAGATAAGATATCTTTAGCCATTGATGTGAAGTTTAAAACACAGGATGCGGCATCCTTTAATAAGGCATTTGGGGTTGCAGATGATGTTGATGCGGCAGTTGTTATTTGGACCACAACACCTTGGACAATTCCTGCCAATATGGCAGTGTCGTTACACCCAAAATTTGAATACAGCTTAATTGAAGTGGGTGCAGAGCGTTTAGTGCTGGCGACCGATTTAATTGAAAGTGCATTTGCGCGTTATGACATCACTGATTATAAAGCATTGGGAACATGCCAAGGACAAGACCTCGATAAACATTTGTTAAAGCACCCATTTTACGAACGCACATCATTATTAATTGTGGGCGATCATGTCACCTTAGAAGCAGGCACTGGCGCGGTGCATACCGCACCTGCACATGGCCAAGACGATTTTGTCATAGCCAATCAATACGGTATCGAAACTTATAATCCAGTCGGTGATAACGGTTGTTATTTACCAGATGTAGAATTATTTGCAGGCGAACATGTGCTTAAAGCGAATCAACATGTCGTTGATGTATTAACCGAGCACAATGCACTGCAACACGTGGCAAAGCTAAACCATAGTTATCCCCATTGCTGGAGACATAAAACACCGATTATTTTCAGAGCCACACCACAGTGGTTTATCAGCATGGATAAGGCTGGCTTACGTGAAAAAGCCATGCAACAAATTAAAAATGTCGATTGGTTACCCGATTGGGGTCAAGCACGAATTAAAAGCATGATTGAAAAACGTCCAGACTGGTGTGTGTCGCGACAGCGTTTTTGGGGTGTGCCAATCACCTTATTTGTACACAAAGAGACGCAAGAATTACATCCTGATACAGCAGCCTTATTAGAAAAAGCAGCGGCTAAAATTGAACAAACAGGTATTGAAGGTTGGTTTTCTTCAACAGTCGATGACTTTTTAGGCGATGATGCCAGCGATTATCGTAAAATTAACGACACGCTTGATGTGTGGTTTGATTCAGGCACCACACATTACAGCGTGCTAAAACAAGATGAGCGTTTATCCTATCCAGCTGATTTATATTTAGAAGGCTCAGATCAACATCGAGGTTGGTTTCAGTCGTCGCTATTGTCATCTTGCGCTATGACCGGCGTTGCACCCTATAAGCAAGTGCTGACGCATGGTTTTACCGTTGATGCACAAGGCAAGAAAATGTCTAAGTCAGTCGGTAATGTGGTTGCACCACAAAAAGTGATTGATAATCTGGGGGCTGATATCTTGCGTTTATGGGTGGCATCTACTGATTATTCTGGTGAGATGACCATCTCTGATGAAATTTTAAAACGCACCGCAGATTCATACCGCCGCATTCGTAATACCTTGCGCTTTTTGTTATCAAACCTGCATGGTTTTGAACCCAGTGAAAACTTACTTGAAACCAGTGAGCTATTAGCGCTTGATCAATGGGCGATCAGTCAGTGTTTAGAGTTACAAAATGAACTAAAGGATTGTTACGACAATTATCAATTTCATGTCGCAGTTCAAAAAATACACCATTTTTGTTCGGTGACTTTAGGTGGTTTTTATCTCGACATTATCAAAGACCGTCAATACACCACGGCAGAAAACAGCCAAGCCAGACGTTCGTGCCAATCGGCTATGTATCATATTATTGAAGCGATGGTGCGTTGGATAGC
>CAZORZ010000288.1:0-701 GCA_964582255.1 uncultured Gammaproteobacteria bacterium
CATCATCACGGGAGGTCATGACTTATTGCCAGCTAGATAGTTATGAATATCACGAAGAAGCTGCTCTATTGAGCTCCAATCAATTAACTCATTTAATCCATCAAGTTCTTTGATAGCATCATGTTCAATGAATAGTTCATCGGCAAATGTGCGTTGATTTATGTTTTTCCAAGCCATGATTTTTCTTTGTTTTAGTGTCGTGCTATTATACCAAAAAAATGCGGCTGGCTCTCTCATAAATGACTTTGTCAATCTGCTTTTGTGCAAAGGTCTCTAAATAATATTTAGTTTTTATTTTATAATGGTATATCCGTTTATTTTTATGTCACTTCAGGTCACAATACATGTAAGATCTTATGCAATATTTCTAAAATTATAAAAAGAAATATTCTTGCCTTATTTAGTTGTTTTAACATTAGAATTGATTCGTATTCTTACAGATTATAGTAAGTCTTTAAATTCTTTATAACAATAAAATAATAATCAATACACTTATTGTCAATAGTTAACAAATTCTATCTCAGATACTTCTTTACTTTAAACCGTGAAATTGATTATATTTAGATTAACTTAATAGCTTTAGTCATTATAACTAGATTTACTATTTCGCTATTTGATCATTTATTCGATTTTAAAACTTAACTCAACTAGAGCTATCAATAAATTATGTTTGGAATATATCGTTTTATATTAGCCTTGTT
>CAZORZ010000288.1:742-1868 GCA_964582255.1 uncultured Gammaproteobacteria bacterium
ATGCCGTTTATAGTTTTTTCATTCTTAGTGGTTTTTTAATGACAACTATCATGCATAAGACTTATGATTATTCCCTAAAAGGAAGACTCCATTACGGCATTAATCGCTTTCTTAGGTTATTTCCTGCTTATTGGCTACTGCTAGCAATATCTGTACTTATATTTTATTTTATCGGATACGACTTCACAGCTAAATTTAATTCGTTCTTAGTCCCAATCACTAACTACACTGAACTTTTAGCCAATATCACCCTCCTTTATCCAGAGGTAAAGCCGGTCAATTATCCTGTTCGACTCGCTCCCGCAACTTGGGCTTTAACTATCGAATTATTTTTTTACTTTTTAATTGCATTGGGTCTTTCAAAAACTAAAAAAATCACACTCATTTGGCTATTTTTAAGCATTGCTTATATTGCTTTTAGATTAATAGCTTATAAGGAATACGTCACAGGATATGGTTCTTTTTTAACAGCTTCTTTTCCTTTCGCAATTGGCTCAAGCTTATATTTTTATAAAGATACTATTTATAGTCTGATACAAAAAATACCAAGCTACTTTAATGTGATCCTCTCTTTATTTTTGTTTAATATCTTATTCACTTCAATTCTAAGCGTTATCTATCCCGAAATACTTTGGAAGCTCAACTTCTTTGGCACTTACATAAACTTATTTTTAACCGCTCTCTTAACAATAGTGTTGCTCAAGCATGGGCACACGTACTGCGATAGAACAACAGATAACTTTTATGGTGACTTATCTTACCCTGTTTATGTGTTCCACTGGAGCGGTGCATGCTTAGCATCTTGGCTACTGTATCAAAAACCAGTTACCGGGCTAAACATGACTGCATTAAATGTTGTGGCTTTGGGAATCGTGATTACCATCATTGTCTCTGTATTAGTGAATAAACTCATCAACAGACCTTTGACGATACTTAGAAATAGTTTTAAAAAAACACAATAAGCAATTAAATAACAAGCTTCATTGAGCGGCATATAATTAATAGAGAAGGGTATAGCAGCTAATCACAGAGCGGTATGAGTTTGAAAGTTTATGAAAGCAACTTAATTAGAAACCGAGTACAGCAGATGAATTTAACGTCTTTAGCTCTTAAAGTTTCTCCTATA
>CAZORZ010000288.1:1884-2183 GCA_964582255.1 uncultured Gammaproteobacteria bacterium
AAAACTGCCAGTATAAGAACTCGGTGACTTGACTCAGCGCTAAAATACCTACGATAGCAATAATAACATGTATAAAAAGCCATAAAGGGCTCGGTTGCCAAGATATTTGTCGCAGGCGCTGCAAAAAGTTTAAGCCGTCCTTAGATTCAATACCCTTTTTTTCATTCACTTCGCTTAATCCCAATGCTGGATTATAGCTACGCAACATTTGCAAAATATTAGGACTTAGTAAACTAATTGCAAGAGCGACAATAACCCAAATATAACCTGTAACAAAAGCCTTACCCAAATGCAGTGCG
>CAZORZ010000288.1:2200-2566 GCA_964582255.1 uncultured Gammaproteobacteria bacterium
GCGGGCTCAATTCCAAACCAAGTTGTTATGCTAGATAGCAATGGAAAACCATTTACCAGACCCGCTGGAATTAACGCACCATTAAAACCTAACATACCTTGAATTATGATGAGTGCAGAACTTACGCTATCAGCTCTGAAAAACACCATTCCAACAATAATACTAAAGAACGTGATAAACCAACCAAGTGGCTTCATAACTTTATGATAGGACACATCATCTGGCCAAAAACGAGGACGGTGAGCTCTCCATACATGATTAATAGACAGGTAAGCACCATGTAACAAACCAAACACAAGGTACTGAAAACCTGCGCCATGCCACATTCCAGCTAAAAACATGGTCACTATCGTTGGCATAGCCACT
>CAZORZ010000289.1:0-2564 GCA_964582255.1 uncultured Gammaproteobacteria bacterium
GGCTGTTTAACGATAGCTGGTGGCTTTCTTGGGGCAGCATAAACGGGTGCTTTAACGACTAAGGGTTGTTCCACCTGGTTTGTTGTTAAAGGTGTTACAGTCTCTTGTGGGATGCCTTTGGTGATTAAGTGAGATACTGTCGATAATCCAGTATCAATCAGCCCCGATATCCATGCATAGTATCCACCGCCAGTAAGCACTAAGATGATAAGTAGCTTTAACCAAATACCCGATCTTTCACTCTCTTCTTCGATGTCTAAATCAGTGATTCGCCCACCTCTTTTAGGCGCTGCTGATTCATCGGTTTTTAAATCAGTTTTGGGAGCAGATCTTTTTTCAGCTTCTTTTATATCCACCACAATGATGGTGGTGTTATCTTGTTTTTTGCGCTTAACACCTTCAACGGCCTTCAATAATGCGTAAACACATTCCTTGGGTGTATTAGACCAGTTTGAATACTGTGTAATAGCACCTGAACCGATGGTGTCAAGGCCATCGCTAGCGATAATGATTCTGTCGCCAGGTCTCACTTTAAGTGGGGCGTCAGGGCAATCAATGCTGGAAATTTCGACCCCAGTCATTGCGCTCATGAGCATATTGCGCGACATACCAGCATTTTCGCCAACTTCTTCGCCTTGTTCAATCATCATGTCGAGGAACGCGCCGTAACTGTGGTCAGCGTTTTGTTTTATCAACTCTTTGTCGCGAATTAAGTAGAGGTGGCTATCGCCTACACTTACCCACCATAGGTCTTCGCCTTCAAGATAAGCCGTCACCATCGTGCAACCCATTCCGGCAAGAGCTGGGGTTTCTTGAACTGAGTTGGCTATTTGTTCATTGGCGCTTAATAACGCGGTGTTTAACGAGTTAGCAGGGGATTTAGGTGGGAAACGAGACTGAAATGACTTATTAAATGTTGCAACCACCATATTACTGGCAACATTCCCGGCTGCATGGCCACCCATCCCATCAGCCATGACGACTAGCGCTGCAGATTTCCCATTATCAGTTTCACCGAGTTGAGAGACCATATAGGCATCTTCTTGGTAATCGCGAGCGCCATCAATTTGGTCACTGCCAATGTCAAATTCCACATTCATCTTATAGTTTATCTATGATACTTAATAAATTACTTTAACTTATAACGCTTAACGCTTAAAAAATAAAGTAATATTTGTTATTTTTAATATTCGATTGTGCTTAAAGTCGAAAGTCAGTTGTTAACTGGTAATAAGCAATATCAGAACGCTTTTGTTTAGAGTTTAGTTAGTATTTCAAATTCTGCTACAAAACTTAAGGCAATACTGTGTACTGATGCACATAATCTTTAAGTTAGAGCATCTTTAAGTGTTTGTCGGCACAATTAAACTCTATGCTATAGTTGTTGTCATAGGGAACCATCAACACACAGAGTGAATTATGTTAGACAGCTGGCCATTATTAAAAGAAACGAATTTCCCTGCCTTAAAACGTGGTGAGCTCAGTGTACTGCAAGTGAATTTGGGCTATTTGTGTAACCAGCAGTGTTTACATTGTCATGTTAATGCCGGGCCTAGACGGACTGAAATAATGACTCGTGACACGGTAGATGACGTGATTAATGTCATTAAAAGCGGTGCGATTGACACATTGGATTTAACAGGCGGAGCGCCTGAAATGAATCCCGATTTCGAATATCTTGTGCGTGAGGCGCGATTATTAGGCGTTAAGGTGATTGATCGCTGTAATTTAACGGTTTTGTCCGAGCCTGGTTTTGAGCACATAGCCGATTTTTTAGCAGAGCAAAAGGTTGAGGTTGTTGCGTCCTTACCCTGTTATTTAGAAGAAAATGTAGATGGTCAGCGTGGTAAAGGTGTTTATCAAAAAAGCATTGATGGTTTACTACAGCTCAATCAATTAGGTTACGGCAAAGCAGATAGTGGTTTGCAGCTTAATCTAGTGTATAACCCGACAGGCCCCTTTTTGCCACCTTCGCAAGAATCGCTTAAAGCTGATTATCAGAAGTTTCTAAAAGATAAATTTAATATTGATTTTAATGAAATTTTCACTATCACTAATATGCCTATTGCACGTTTTGGCAGCACACTAATGTCAAAATGCCAGTTTGATGACTACATGAATTTGTTAAAAGGTGCCTACAGTGCTGACAATTTAAAATCAGTCATGTGTCGTAATCAAATCAGTGTTGATTGGCAAGGATATCTTTATGATTGTGATTTTAACCAAATGCTCAAGTTACATACGATGGATGAGGCAGGGCAGTCGTTAAAGGTGACTGACTTACTGACTCGTTCAATAGATGATATTGATATTGTTGTTGCCGATCATTGTTATGGCTGTACGGCAGGACAGGGTAGCAGTTGTGGTGGAGCATTCGATTAATAGGCGGCATCAATCACTCGCAGATTTCTAGAGGCACTCAATTTTGGCTCAATATTACGCCATCAGCTTGATCATTCCTGTTTTAAATGAGTATCAGTCCTTACAACACCTCGTTGTTCCGTTAATAAAAAATAATAAGGCACATGAGTTAGAATTTATTATTTGTGATGGTGGTTCTAGTG
>CAZORZ010000290.1:0-2556 GCA_964582255.1 uncultured Gammaproteobacteria bacterium
TAAAAAACAAGCGGTAAACAAAAAGAAGTAAATTTTTGATGATTAGTGTTAATTTAACGATTAGTGTTAGGGGGCGGAGTAAAATAACCGTAACCTATTGATTTTAAAAGATTTCACGCCGTGTCAAACCAGAGTCGTTAGTCCAAACCAATCGCCGAATTTAGTTCGGTTTTTTTGTGCCTGATGCTTTTTTCCTAGACGGGGGTCGGAGTCGAGTTAGATTGAGTTTGAATCAAGTGCGGAGTTGTATTTTAGTAGGGTCGTAACGTTAAGAGCAGCGGTACTCGACTCCGATCCCATTTCCAAACTCGACAGCCAAGCCGTTGTAGGATATATTTTCTACTTCTTCCAAAAGGATTTTGGTATGCCACGTAAGCCTCGACTTTTTCTTCCTAATCAACCTCAGCATGTGGTAGTTCGCGGTCATAATCGTGACCCTATTTTAGCCCGTCTTGACGACTTTCGTTTTTTGTATCAATGCTTACGTGATGCTTCAACCAAGCATGAATTAGCCATTCATAGTTGGGTGTTTATGCATAACCATATTCATTTATTAGTAACGCCTTCGCACGAACAGTCTTTACCTAAAACTATGCAGTCTATTGGGCGGCGTTATGCTCAGTATTTTAATGGCACTTATCACCGTACTGGTTCGTTATGGGAAGGTAGATATAAAAGCTGTCTGATTGATACAGATAATTATTTACTGTCTTGTTATCGTTATATCGAGCTTAATCCTGTGCGAGCAGGCATGGTGCGAAAAACTGAGGATTATGCCTATTCTAGCTATCATGCAAATGCTTTGGGTAAAGATGATGCAATGCTATCGCCACACACAGTTTTTATTGATTTTATCCGCATAGCGGAAGAGACGTTAGATAGAAGTGTATATGTCAATTTATGTCAGCAGATGCTCGACCGTAAAACATTAGCCTTAATCCGTCGTGGTACAGAAAAAGGCTTGGGCATAGGACAAGCTGATTTTTTATTGAAAATTGCTGCTCTGTGACTCAGGGGTAGACTCAGGGGTCGGAGTCGAGCTAGATTGAAACTGAATTTAGTGCAATATTTATATTTAGTAGAATCGTAAGGTTAAGAGCAGCGGTATTCGACTCCGACCCCATCAAGCTGGTATCTTGACGCCGACCCCCGTTAAGCTGAAAGCAAAGTAAACGCATGTACTATAAAAGAAATAGTGCCACTAATCAGCAATGTTGAAAAAAGAGGCATTACAATATGGTAACGATCAAAGCTTCTTCTGCGTCGTAGTAAAGAGCGAAATGTAACAGTGGATAAGCTGCCTACAATACCTCCGATAAAAAGTGCGAAAATAAAATCGCTATAAAGGTTTAAAGTATTATTTATATCAATGACTCTGGCGCCCCAATAGGCAGCAATTAAAGCAGTTAAGTTATTAGAAGCAACAAACAGCCGATTCTTTAGTTTGTTCGGTTTCCTCTGCTTATGGCTTAATTAGCCATCAATATTTTCGCAGGCATGTAAGGTGTTTTTCATCAGCATGGCAACTGTCATTGGGCCAACACCTCCAGGCACTGGGCTAATAAATCCTGCCGTTTTTTGCGCGCCGATAAAATCAACATCACCCGTTAATGATCCATCTTCTAAGCGATTAATGCCAACATCTAACACGATAGCACCTGGTTTTATCCATTCGCCTTTAAGGTAGTTAGGTCGACCTAAAGCAATGATGATTATATCGGCAGCTAAGGTTGATTTTATCAATTCAGATTCAGGCGTGTAACGATTGGTTATAGTTGTCGTGACTCCGGCCAATAAAAGCTCAAGTGCCATGGGTCGGCCAACAATATTCGATGAGCCAACAACAGTTGCTTTTAATCCTTTCAAATCAATGCCTGTAGATTCAAGCATCTTAACCATGCCATAGGGTGTGCAAGGACGAAGAGATGGATTCCGTAGAGCTAAGCGACCGATATTATAAGGATGAAAACCATCAACATCTTTTTTTGGGTCAATAGCTTCAATGATGTGTTCAGCGTTTATATGCGGTGGAAGAGGTAATTGCACTAAAATCCCATGAATTTTATCGTCAATATTGATACTGTCGATTAATTCAAGCAATTCTTGCTCTGTCGTGTCAGTTGGCTTGCGTAAAGTAGTAGAGGCTATCCCTGTAAATTCACACGATTTGATCTTATGGCTGACATAAACTTCTGACGCAGGGTTTTCACCAATTAATATAACAACTAAGCCTGGTTGGCTTTTATGCTGAGTAATTCGTTGCGAAATCTGGGTTTTAACTTCATCTTTTATATGGCTAGAAAGATCGCGGCCACTGATAATACTTGCTGACATTAAACGGCTCGTTAATTTAAGTGTAATTTAGTTTTTAATTCTCTCACGTAAAGCATAAGTTGAACAACATTCTTTAAACGCAAACTAATTCATAAAACTCAATTGACGTTGTTGGTAATCACGCGTAAAATCCGCGCTTCGCTGAAACGGGCTATCGTTTCACGAAGAATTCGGGGTGTAGCGCAGCCTGGTAGCGCAACTGCTTTGGGAGCAGTGGGTCGG
>CAZORZ010000291.1:0-2555 GCA_964582255.1 uncultured Gammaproteobacteria bacterium
TGACAACACCGCGCCAACCTTCGTCAACAATGTAAATACCACTGAGTAGCCAAACGACAACAATGACACCAACGATAAGGCCTGTGAATGCCCCAGAAGGCGGTTTCACTTGCCCAGTTCCATTTGAAGAGCCACCTTTGCCTCCAAAAAAACCATCAATCTTGTTTTTAAAATTATTGATTACTTCGTCAAGATCAGGAGGGGTATCATTATTCTTTTGACCCCATGGATCCTTTTCTTTTCCCGGTTCATTCCAGGGCATAGCTTTCTCCAAATATGTATAAAAATAGGTAAATGCTAGTGACATACATCACCGCAAAGCGAAGAGAGTGTAACGACTTAATCAGTTACTTCAAGCACATCTTCGTTCGAATTACTTGATATAGGGACGAATCTGCATTCATCAATATTAAATTGACGAGAAATTTTACGCATTTGTGCTTGAGTGATGGTCAGCCTCAAATTTACTTGCCCATCATCTAAATATTTTTCTGAATTTATCGCCGACTCGGTAAACAGCCAAGCCTTAATAGCACCCTCTTGTGGCGCGAGAGTCAGCTTCATCTCAAAGCGTTTTATGGATAGATGCTCATCCAATACTTGCAACAACAAAGGAATTCCAGCTTTTGATTTAGAGGATAAAAATATTTTTTTAGCATGTCCCTCTTCATCTCGGTCTATGCGTGGCTCTATCTCTAATAAATCAATTTTATTCAGCACATGAATTTGGGGGATGTGGTCTGCGCCTATTTCTTCCAGCACTTCTCGCACCGCTTGAATTTTGTCATTTTTTTCTTCATCAGAGCAATCAATCACATGAATGAGTAAGTCAGCCTCGCAGGTCTCTAATAATGTCGCTTTGAAAGCAGCAATTAAATCGTGCGGCAGATGGCGGATAAACCCCACGGTATCTGCCAAAATAACACTTAGGTAATCATTTACTTGCAGCTTTCTTAAAGTAGGGTCGAGAGTTGCAAACAATTGATCTGCTACATAAATTTCTGCGCTTGCCAATTGATTAAATAATGTCGATTTACCTGCATTGGTATAACCCACCAGTGATACGGTTGCCACTTCTGCTTTTTTACGAGATTGACGATTTTGTGCGCGTTGCTTTGATACCTTGTCCAAGCGGTTATTGAGGTATTTAATGCGCTTACCCAATAATTGTCTGTCAGTTTCTAACTGAGTTTCACCAGGGCCGCGTAATCCTATACCCCCTTTTTGTCGCTCTAGGTGAGTCCAGCCTCTAACCAAACGTGTTGATAAATGTTTAAGCTGAGCCATTTCAACTTGTAACTTGCCCTCAAAGGTAAAGGCTCTTTGCGAAAATATATCTAAAATAAGGCCGGTTCTATCCAACACCCTACATTGCAATGCTTCTTCTAGGTTTCGTTCTTGTGAAGGGCTGAGAGGGTGATTAAACAACACGACTTCTACGTTATGATGTTTTTTAGCAGCAACAATTTCTTCTAGCTTACCCTTGCCAACAAATGTTTTGGCATTAATCTTTTTGCCTGAACCGACAATAACATCGACGTCATTAATATGTGCCGAACGCACTAACTCGATAAATTCAGAGAGATCGTCTTGATTTTTAAGGTCGTGAAGATTGAGGTGTACTAAAAGTGCCTTTTCTCCGCCTTGATGGCGTTCTAACTCTAACAAATAAGCACCCGAAATTTATGTAATTAAAAACATCATCTTACACAGTCTTTAATCTATTAGAAAATTTTTATGGCCTTATTTTTTATGATTTAATTTATAAGCTAATTATGATCTTCGCTTTGAATCTGTACATTTTTAGCAGGCACAATGGTTGAAATAGCGTGTTTATAAACCACCTGACTGACATTGTTTTTTAATAAAATGACGAATTGATCAAATGAATCTATTTGGCCTTGTAATTTAATGCCATTGACTAAAAAAATAGACACCGGCACATGCTCTCTACGCAAAGCATTTAAAAATGGCTCTTGAAGTGTTTGTCCTTTAGACATAGGTTTACTCCTAGTTATTATTTATTGTTATTTTCAAAGCAGAAGTATAGTCCATTATTTTGCTTTGCCTAAAAATTCTTCAATAAAAGTTAAAATAGATTTAGTTTCAGATTTATTATCTAAAAGACGATCACTATCAAACCATTGTGCATTTTGCTGTTTTCTGAGCCATGTTATCTGTCGCTTAGCTAATTGTCTTGTTGCCGCACACGCCTTATCTTTCATCGTTTGAAAGTCATATTGTTGCTCTAAATATTGCCATGCTTGGCGATAGCCGACACAGCGCATGGATGCTTTTTCCAACGATAAATTTTCATTTTTTCGCAGTTGCTTCACTTCATTTATAAAGCCTTTTTCTAACATCAAATCAAAGCGCTGAGTAATACGTTGATGCAATAAAGTGCGGTCTTCTGGCGCTAAAATAAGTTTTAACAGATTGTATTTTAAGTCAGATTTTTTATTGTTTTTTTGCAGTTGCGACATTGGTGTTCCACTTAAGCGGTAAACCTCAATCGCGCGCATAATACGCTGTTTGTCATTAGGTTTTATTTTGTC
>CAZORZ010000292.1:0-2555 GCA_964582255.1 uncultured Gammaproteobacteria bacterium
GCCTTTTCCAAAAAGAACAATTTCGACTGTTTGCAACAAAATAAGTAAGTCTAAAAACAAAGAGTTATTTTTAATATAATACAAATCATAAAGCTGCTTATGGTAAGAATCCTCAACAGATGCACCATAAGGGTAATTTAATTGCGCCCACCCTGTTATGCCGGGTTTAAGCAAATGACGCTCATGGTAATAAGGAATATGTGTGGATAACTCTTCTATAAACTCTGGACGCTCTGGACGAGGCCCCACAAAACTCATCGTGCCATTAAACACATTAAAAATTTGAGGGATTTCATCAATACGAGTCTTACGCATAAATCCACCCACCTTAGTTACCCGACTATCAGATTTGGTTGCCCATACAGCACCACCTGCTTCAGCATCAGTACTCATTGAGCGAAACTTATACACCTTAAAAGGCTTACCGTTCAACCCCACTCTAATTTGAGAATAAAAAATAGGCGCAGAAAAGCCTTCTTCAATCTTAATTGCAATAATAGCTAAAATCAAAATAGGCGAAACACATAACAGAAAAGTAAAGCTAACGAACAAATCAAATATTCTTTTTGCAAATAAATGAAATTCAGATTTTTGAAAGCCACCTGAAAACACCAACCAAGCAGGATCGATAATATCTATACGAATTTGGCCTGCCTCATGTTCAAAAAAAGTCAGTACATCAATCACCGAAATACCATTCATCTTACATTCAACGAGGTCATCAACATTTAACTTATGCTGCGTATCACTTGTAGCCGCAACAATTTCATCTATGTCATGTTGTTTCGCAAAATCAACCAGTGATTGCCCTTTTAAATCAAGCAGATTTTCTTTTTTAACAATAATACCTTGGTTTTTAAGCGCTAAATAACCTAAAATTTTAAAACCACGTCGATCTGATTTTCGCCTTAATTTTTCGGCGATCTGATTCGCGGTAAAACCAGCTCCATAAATTAAAACACGTTTCTTTAAAATATCGCTATCGACGATCTCTAAAAAAATAGCGCGAATTGTTGCGATAACAAAAAATGCCTGTAAAAGAGCTAATAAGGAAAGCCCCCTTTGCAGATATAAACCTGGGAATGCGTAAAAAAACAAAGAGATTAATAAACCTGCTGCAAAAAAGCTGACGACAATCCGAATAAATACACCCGATACGCCTTCTCTAATTTGCCCTTGATATAAACCTGTGGAAAGCATAGCCACTGATGTAATGACACTGACCACTGCTGCTTGAATCCATAAAGAATCAATGAGCCTTAAAAAGCTAATTTGATCGCCTGAGAGCGAGCGCAAATAAGCGGCAAGATATAAAGAGAAAAACAACACACATATCTCAATGATCAACAAAATCAAAAAGGGTGTTTTCAAGTAAGAGCGAAAGACTTTAGCTGAATTCAAAGGAGTTCCATTTAACGGTTATGTAAGATCCATATTAAGGATTAGTTAGATTTATTAGTTGTTATTTTAGCTGTAATGCTTGCTTTGTAAAATTTATTTTTGACCAGCCTGTTTTCATAAACTCACGAATGTTTTGATGTGATGTAGAATCAGGCGTTTTTAGCACGTCTCGGTAGTATTGACCGAAACATAATAACGTCTGTTTCTCATCTAGTTTTTCTAGTTGTGCAAATGCAAATAAGCGACAAGACCCCGAATTTTCACCGGCTAAATTTGTTTGTGCACCATTACTAAAATCCGTCTCTTTAAACATGTACTTTTCATCAATAGTTGCCATGGTCTCTTCGAATAGAACCTGATCAGGATCATTCTTTAGTTTGCTTATTAGCTGTTTTACATTCATTATTTTCTATTTCAGTTGCTTTCACTTAATTTTCTTTAAAGCATTGGATTTAACTAACTTAAAAACCTTCGTTCATCAATCGAGCACGATGATTCTCAAGCCACAATAACGACATCACGCCTGCGGCAGAATTAATCGTACCATCCTTCACCCAGGTAAACGCTTGCTCCGCACTCACCACCTCAACCTTAATATCTTCATTTTCTTCTGCCAAACCATGAAGACCGCCAACATCCGATGCATCTACTTCACCACAAAACAAAAAACATTCTTCTGTCGTGCCACCCGGGCTAACAAAATACCGCGATATAAGCTCTAGGTTTTTAATTTGACAACCGGCCTCTTCTTCACTTTCACGTTTTGCCACGCCTTCTGCGTCTTCACCCGTTTCAATAATCCCAGCCACAATCTCTTTCATCCACGGGCGCTGCATGGTTTTCACCGCTCCAGCTCTAAATTGTTCAATCAAAACGACCTGATCTGTTTGGGGATCATAGGGCAAAACGGCTGCGGCACTGCCGCGCTCGAATACTTCGCGAGTAAATTGTGAGCTGACACCACCCGCGTATAATTCATGCTCAAAGGTATATTTTTCCATCTGAAAATAACCATCAAACACTATTTCTTTATGTTTAATTGACCATTTATAATTCATTCTTACCTGCCTTAATCAATGCAATAACCTCATCCAAATCTTGCTGTGTGTCAACGCCAGGCCCTGGTACTTTATGAGCTACTTGAGTAAAAATAT
>CAZORZ010000293.1:0-217 GCA_964582255.1 uncultured Gammaproteobacteria bacterium
CATTGATAATCGCATCAGCCCCTAGATCCGTAGCTTGGGCAATCATCCGATCAGTAGCTATCTTGCGAGCCCGTCCCATCATCTCTGTATACTCAGTTAACTCGCCGCCAAGAACCAATCGCACAAAAGCAGAGAGATCATTCCCAAGCCAGATAGCGAAAATAGTGTGTCCTTTGACCAACCCCAGAATCTCGGTAATCTCACGGCCGGGGATTTC
>CAZORZ010000293.1:243-2543 GCA_964582255.1 uncultured Gammaproteobacteria bacterium
AGCAACAGCTGAATGGAGTCAGCAGGAGGGAGCTCTTCCTCCGAAGGCTTACCTTTTCGCTGTTCAACAGCCACCGCCAGCAAAACCAGCAGGATACCGCCCAGAAGGCAATAGATCGCCATCTTCAGCCACCAGGGCAAAAGTGGGTCATGGTAAACATACCAAAGCATCCCGGCAAAAATGGCAGTAAAGAGTCCAAACACAAAGATCAGCGAACCGATTAGTCGAACTACCTTCATGATTTTTCCTCCTTTCACAAAAATTTTTACTATCTCACCTCTTACTTCCTCGAGACTGGCTACCACCGCAGATTCTGCTACTGATGGGTGTTCAATCAAAGCACTTTCGCCCTCAAAGGGCCCAATTCTATAATCCAAGCTTAGAATAACATCATCAGAGCTGCTTACAAATCAACATCATCGCCTTCTTCTCCCGTATAGCTGTAATAAATAAGGCTTTGCAACTCAATAGTAAGATCTGCATTATGCACATAAATATTCTCCGGTACCTTTAACTTTATTGGTACAAAGTTTAAAATTGCTTTGATACCGTTATCTGCCAGAATATCTGTCACTTCTTGTGCTCCTTCGGAAGATACTGTCAACAAAGCAACTTTTACGTTATATTTTTTGATTACCTGCGGCAAAGCATTCAAGTGTTTTATTTCAACATGAGCAATTCTCTCGCCGACAATTCTGGGGTTTACATCAAAGACACCGACTATCCTTACATAGGGGTTTTTGGTGATATTATGACGAGTTAATGCCCTTCCCAGGTGTCCTGCCCCGATGGCAACAATATTTGTTTGCTGATCCAAACCAATTATCTGTAAAA
The DNA here is from genome assembly GCA_964582255.1 of uncultured Gammaproteobacteria bacterium. GTDB lineage: Bacteria > Pseudomonadota > Gammaproteobacteria > CAYZQE01. Next base: position 1,078 of record CAZORZ010000293.1, read on the forward strand.
GCCGCTCTCTCAAATAACTGGTATTATAGCCTGTCCCCCTGGTGCCAAAAGCACCAAAGTAGGCAAAGTCTTTACGTATCTGCTCTGCCGTAAACCCTGTCTCTGCACTCAGAGATTTGGAAGAAATAATTTCGACATCCATTTTAATTAGACCATCCAAAGTACGTAAATATATTGGCAACCTCTTAACAACCGACTTAGGTACATCTTTTCTGAGCATTATTCCTTCCCCTTCGCTTTAAAATTTTATCTTCGATAAGACGAGATATACTTCTGACATCATCGCGATCAAAATAGGGTACGCAATTTTCTATAGAGGTACTGCCGACTATGGCCAGAGGGGTGTCAACATAGCGTTCTAACTGGCCTGCTTGTATGACTTCAAGCACAGGAAAGGTAGTATCTTTCAGGTTTTTATATCCTTCCGCTATTACCAGGTCCATACCGGTGAAGTTTTCCAGCAGCTCTTCCGGTCTCTTATCTGAAAAAAGTTTTTTTGTGATTGCCATCCTAGCAGACGAAGCAATACAGGTTATCTCTGCCCCCGCCTGATCAAACTTCCAGGTATCTTTACCTGGCGTATCTATTTTAAAATGGTTATGCGAGGTATGTTTAATAACTCCTATGCGATATCCTCGTGAAACAAGATCTTTAATCAGTTTTTCAATCAAGGTTGTTTTTCCACTACCAGATGCTCCGGCAATAATCAATAAAGGAATCATGGCAACACCCACCTATCCTGTCTTTATTATGATTCTTTTAACCCAGTTGTCTTACTTCCACATAAACTCCCGCTTTCCTTTTAAGTTAATGCAAATATTTCTCTAAGGAAGGTTATTCCTTTTCTATTAAAAACAGCTCCGGTGGATTATTAACTTGATTAATAAAAGTATAGTGAAGAACTGTATATTTATCCTGTTCAAGATCTGCCAGGAATTTTTGCAATGCTTCTTTTTCTTCCTGCCCGCCGGGATGCCCACTATAAATCACAATACTAAGCATCCCTCCGGCAAGAAGCAGGGAAAGAACGTCTTGCAATGCCTTTATCGTTGTTTCCGGCCTGGTGATAATATCCTGCTCTCCTCCCGGCAAATATCCCAAGTTAAAAACTGCGGCTTTTAGTGGTACTTTTACCCGCTCTGCAATCTGGGCATGATTTTCCTGAAAAGTAGTCACTCTATCCTGAAAATTATGCTTTTCAAGCAGGCTCCTGGTGTTTAAAATCGCTCTTTCCTGGATATCAAAGGCATAGACTTTTCCCGCTATGCCTACACATTCAGCCAGAAATAAGGAGACCTTGCCATTACCACAGGTGGCATCCAAACAAACGTCTCCTTCCTTGATAATTTCCGCCAATTTATTGTGCCCAAAAGTAAGTGCTTTTAAAAATGAGGGCATGAATTTTTCCTCCCCATATATTTTCAGTTAATTGTTTTACTTGTTTCTTTGGCCAAGTGTTCCTTCCT
>CAZORZ010000294.1:0-2542 GCA_964582255.1 uncultured Gammaproteobacteria bacterium
TTTACTATTAGGTGCAACTTTTTTCTTTTTACTGCATTATAATTACAAGAAGAGAAGGGAGAGGCCTTCCTAGCAATACTGTATTTGATTGTCCCCGTGCTGATTTCCTACCTTTACAAACTGTAAACTGAACCAATAGGAGAGTGGATAAAGTTGCTTAAAAGACTGAAAACTATAGCTTTGATTACTTTTCTTATAATTTCATTTTTGCTAGCTCCAGCTACCACCTTTGCCTTTGCTGACATCGCCGCTCATCAATACGAAGAAGCTATTTTAAGATTGAAAGAAGTCGGGGTTCTGGCAGGTCGTGGCGATGGCAACTTTAATCCTAATGATACTTTACTGCGAGCGGAGGCAGCCAAAGTAGCGGCCATGTTTTTGGGCTTTTCGGAGGCAGATGCTGAGGCGGCTATGGCTGCGTCTGTTTTTGATGATGTTTTTGCAGGTATGGGAGAACACGGCTGGGCTGTCGGCTGGATCAACCTGGTAACAGGAGCAGGCCTGATTATAGGGGATGGTACAGGCAGCTATAATCCTGGGGATGTTTTGCGTAAAAACGAGTGGATAACTATCCTTTTACGTCTTACAGGACATGAAGATGCCGCTATGAGACAGAATTGGCCGGCAGCCTACGAAGACAAAGCACTACAGCTGGGCTTGTTGGAAACCATTGTTTATAGCGATGGCTTTTCATATATTACTCGTGGAGAAATGGCGCAATTGGCTGCTGCAGCCGTTTTTGAGATTGTCCACCAGTCGACAGGAAAAGTTTTAGCAGCAGAGCTATTTGATACTGTTATTTCTCCCCAGGAGTTTTCCTTACAAGGAATCACCATTGGGGACACCCTCGAGGAGGTACTGCAAAAATTAGGTCAACCAGCGCGACGTGATCTGAGTAAGTATGGTTTTATCTGGTATATCTATAACCAGGATTATAGCAATTATATGCAAGTGGGAATAAAAAACGACGAAGTCGTAGGGTTATATTCCAATGCTGCTAATTGGGAGTCAGAAAAGGGTGTCCGAGTAGGAAAAACTCAAGCCTTTGTGCGGGAGAGATACGGTCAGCCGATTACCTATATTTTGAAAGGTAATACCAGGTATAACTTTAATCTTGCAGGGCAGGATCTGTTTTTGCGAGGATATTATTACCTGAGGTTTTTCTATGATCTGCATGCCGGCAATACGGTGACAGCAGTTCAGCTCATAGAAAAGAAAACGAAGGGAAGCTTAGGGGGATTCCATGGTCCACCCTCGGAAGAATTGCGGCAAAGTTTCGAGAAACAGATTTTTGACATGGCCAATGCTGTGCGGGCAAGGTTTGGCAAACCGCCTTTCCTCTGGTGTGAAAAGGCGGCCGCAGCAGCCAGGAAGCACAGCCTGGATATGGTTGCAGACAATTTCTTCTGTCATACTAATTTGCAAGGGGAAAGCCCTTTTGAACGTATGCAGGCTGGAGGAATTGATTATAGCGGGGCAGGCGAAAACATAGCTGGCGGGCAAGCCAGTGCTATCTTTGCCCACGAATCATGGATGAATTCTTTGGGGCACAGAGAAGGCATATTGGGAGATTTTACTTACCTGGGGGTCGGAGTTGCTTTTGGGGGCTCTTTCCGCATATATTATACACAAAAATTTTACACGCCTCGCTAGAAAAAGGAGTAAGTCTGAAAGAAATGAAAAGTGAAAAGTAGGGGCAATCCCTTGTGGTTGCCCGAATTGACATGGTGAGGAGTAGGGGGTGCTCAAGATTGGTATTTCATCACGTTTTGTGCCGTGAGCGAAGCGAAAGGAATGGATATAAATATGACTAAAGTAGCTTTGCTAAAAGTAGAAGATTACCGGGAAGAGAGAGTAAGGGAAGCTATAGCGGAAGCTTTTCTGCTGCTGGGCTTAAAGGAAGATTTCTTTGCCGGGCAGCAAATTCTTTTAAAGCCCAATTTGCTGACTTTTTCTGCAGCAGACGGGGTTGTCTGCACCCACCCGTCGATAATAAAAGGGATGGCATTCCTGGCGAGGGAAAAAGGAGGACAGGTCGCAGCGGGGGACAGCCCCGGGTTTGGTTCGGTTGCTAGGGTAGCAGCTTCCTGTGGTCTAAAAAGTGTTCTAGCGGAGTTTGATATTCCGCTGCTTTCTTTCGAAGAAAAAGTAGAAGTAAAATTTCCACCGGGGCAGGTCTGTAAATCTTTTTTTCTGGGGCGGCCACTGACAGAAGGGAAAAAACTAATCAGCCTGGCTCGCTTGAAAACACACGGGTTAACACGTTATACGGGAGCCGTAAAAAATCTTTATGGCTGTATTTCCGGTAAACATAAAGGTGCTCTACATTTCAGGTACCAAAAAATAGATGATTTCAGTAAGATGCTGGCAGATCTTTTGGGATTGCTTGACCCCGCACTCTCCCTTGTGGATGGTATTGTGTCTATGGAAGGGTCGGGGCCGCGCAGCGGCACTCCTCGCCAGACAGGCTTTATAGTTATGAGCGAAGATGCGGTGGCGGCGGATGTCGTAGCCTGCACTTTGGTAGGAATTGATCCCGGGC
>CAZORZ010000295.1:0-2537 GCA_964582255.1 uncultured Gammaproteobacteria bacterium
TCGCTGGTTTTCTTATGATTGTGAGTATGGCGCGAACAGGGTCGTTAATATTTTATCAAATACTCCCCGATAATGATGAAAATACAGCGCCGAAACAAAGAAGCAGTCGTCTGTCTATCATAACCGTTATGGCACTTTTTGCAGTCAGCCCTGCGCTGGTCATATTTGCTCAACCAGTGACTTCATTTACTGAATCGACTGCCCGACAGCAACTTAATACCCAAGCCTATATTCAAGCGGTTCTGAGCGAACCACCTGTCACTAAGCAGGATCTGTGATGAGCAATAAATTTATGAATAGCTTATTCCCTCATCCTATCCTCACTATTTCTTTATGGATAATTTGGTTATTACTCAACAATACAATTGCCGCAGGGCATATTGTCCTTGGTTTTATAATAGCGACTCTAATTCCTATGCTAACGTCTGGTTTTTGGCCTGAAAAAATACGCATTAGAGAGCCATTAGTGCTGATTAAATTTTTGCTGGTGGTGTTATGGGACATTGTGATTGCCAACATCATGGTGGCTAAGCTAATTTTAGGTAAAAATGAAAATTTGCACCCTGCTTTCTTTTGTATCGAGTTAGAAATAGATACTCCAATGGGAAAAAGCATTTTAGCCAACACCATTTCTTTGACGCCAGGCACGGTGTCTTGTGATTTAAGCTCCGACGGCAATACCTTGTTGGTACATGCATTGCACTCAGACAATATTGAAGAAACCATAAAAGAAATCAAACAACGCTACGAAGCACCACTGATTAAGGTATTTACCTCATGCTAGATATAATTTTGCCCATTGCTTTTGCAATATTGGGCTTATCAATGATTTTAAGTTTTATGCGTTTATTAATTGGCCCAGACTTGCCCGACAGAATTCTTGCCCTAGACACGCTATACATTAATGCTATCGCCTTAGTAATGCTATTGGGCTTACATCTTGGCAGTGCGCTCTACTTTGAAGCTGCCCTGTTGATCGCACTGATCGGCTTTATTGGCACTATTGGGCTAAGTAAATATTTATTACGTGGCGATATAATGGAGTAATAATGAATATGATTTATGAGGTGAAAAACAATGCTTGATTGGATTTTAGCAGCGCTGGTATTAAGCGGCGCTCTATTTACGTTAGTAGGCTCTATCGGCTTATATAAACTGCCTGACTTTTATATGCGTTTACATGGCCCTACTAAAGCAACGACGATGGGCGTTGGCTCTATATTAATCGCGTCTATGCTGTATTTTAGTTTTACCGAAGCCATTAGCTTGCATGAAATTTTGATCACCATTTTTTTGTTCATCACGGCCCCTGTGAGCGCTCATCTAATGGCAAAAGCAGCATTGCATATTAAGTTAAAACAGGTTGAACGCACGGAGCATGAAGATGCTTGCCGTAAATTTAATAAAACTAATAATTAATTTATCTATCTATTCTTGGACAAGCCACCAGGAACTTTTAAGCGGTTTTCATCAGCCACTATTAGGTTATCGCGACGCTAAAAGTCACCCCAAGAATTGCTTTTTTTCCATTTTATTTTGGTCACGATAATACCAATTAAAAAAGCCAATAAAGAAACACCAGAGCCTCTAATAAACCAATCCATTGCGGTGCTATCTTTGTAGGCATTGTTTTCCGCAGATAGAAATTTTATTTCATCAGCTAATGCGATTATTTGAGCGTGCTGATTCTTATTTGTTTCTAAAATGGCAATGGTGTCTTTAGTAGAGTCTTTTAACGTCACTAAAGTCGTCGTTATCTCGTTTAATTGACTGCTTAGGTCATTGATTTGTTTATCTGCTTCAGCTTTTTGAAGTTTTAGATCTTTAAAATCAGCCTTTAAAGTGTTAAAGGTATCTTTTTGTTTTTTACTTTTACGTTGAAGCTGTAAGAAAAGTTCGCGTCCTGAAGGTTGAGTATCTAAAAATCGCGTTAATACATAACCTCTCTTGCCATTTTCTGTTTCGACCAATGAATATTTGGTTGCACTGTCATTTTCGATAAATTTAACCGCTTCGCCACTATTTAGCATGGTCAAGATGCTATTAGATGTACTTGTGCCTGTGCGTAAGGTTACTTTGAACTCATCAGTGACATAGCGAGTTTCAGCAATTGCTAACGATGAGAAAAACAGAGGTAAAAAAGCGAATAGACTGAGTAATAGTTTCATAGTAGAAGTAGAGTGATAAAGTGGTTTATTGCTGTTAATAGACTTGAATATTAGAATATTACCATAAACTATTTATGCAGTGTACTGTTGAAACTAGCGCAGCTACTTTTGTGTGCTTGTCTTTTTAGAGATGGCCTTTAGTCATCACTGGTTTCTTTGGTCTTTCTAACTTCGTCCATATCCAAAGATTTTATTTTACCAATCAGTGCTTCAATTTCATTTTCAGGGATACTACCAGGCTGAGCATGAACCAGCATTTGCTCCCGAAAAATCATAATAGTTGGAATGGAGCGAATTGAAAAATGAGCGGCAATTTCACGCTCTTCTTCAGTATTTACTTTAGAAAAAATAACGTCAGGGTATCTTTCG
>CAZORZ010000296.1:0-2528 GCA_964582255.1 uncultured Gammaproteobacteria bacterium
ATGGATCAATAAAAAGTTATCCATAGAAGTCACTGGGGACCTTAAATACATCAATCACTCAAGCACACCTAATGCCTGTTATTACGATGATCTAACCGTTGTCGCTTTAAAAAACATAAAACCCAATGAAGAAATTACTCATAATTATGGTGATGATTGGCAATAAAATATTCAAGAAGTATTGACAATTACCGACTATATATCTTTAACAAAGGATATAAATTATTTTCGGACAGAAAAGCATCAAATGAGTATTAAGTTAAAATTATTTTTTATTATCAGTATATTCGCTGTTCTGCTCGCTTTTACTGGCTGGATGGGCTATCGAGCTGCTGATAATTTAACCCATTCGTTTGATGAAATTACAGGCCCTGTTTGGGATATTTCAATTGCTGTTGCCAAAGGTTCAGAAGCGGTTAAATCACAAGCCTTATTAGTCGAAAATGCTTTACGTCAAAACCGTATTATTAGCAAAGATAAGTTAGTTGAGCTCGATCAATCAACCAAAAGCGCTTATGCAAATCTCATTAGTAGCAAGCGTATTGATGCTGATGTTTTAAAACTATTGCAAGCTAAAATGGGGAGCTATACCCTATCAAGAAACACCCTCATTGAAAAAAATAATTTGTATCTATCAATTGACCCTAAAATCGATCAAAACATTGATGAATTTAAACATATTCTTAATCAAGTTGAGTTAATCACTAGCCAAAATATATTAACGCGTGATATAAATTCCGAAGAAGAAAGTGACGAAGACGGCTCTAACCGACAATATAATGATGAAATCAGCGAAGAAACAGAAGCAGAAAATAATAAAAAAATAGCTGATGAGGACACTATAATAGCGTTATCTGCTGCAGAATATAATTTGCTTTCCCGCCTCTATTTATACGGTAATTTTTTAGAAGACCCATCAGATAAACAAGTCATAGAAGAGTTAAAAATAGCTTGGGAAGATTTAGAATATAACATCGAAACTATCATAGAAAATTTATATGCCGATAAAGCTATTCGTGGTGATATTCGATCAGGTTTAACGCATAAACAAGCCTTAACAGAGCTGTTAAAAGAGCATAAAAACATCTTCAATTCTGGCATTATTAAGTATCATCAATTACAAACAGCATTAAAAAATTACAGTCAACAAACACAGCAGCTAGAACAGCAAAATGCATTATTTAACCAACTTGTCACCGAAAAAATTAGCACTGAAAAAAAATTAGCTCACCAAGTCACAGAAAATGCTTATCGCTCTATTCTTATCTCTATTGCCATAGGTTTGTTTATTTGTATCCCAATCTATTTTATTGGTCTTCAAACCATCATTAAGCCTATTTTGAATGTTGCTAATCAACTGTGGGATATCGCACAAGGCGATGGTGATTTAACCGTTAAACTAGCCGAAACGGGTGATTATGAAATCGCTCAACTTGGCTCTGGATTTAATGCCTTTTCAGCAAAACTAGAACACACCATTAATGATTTAAAAAAATCAACTCGCACTCTAAGCGGTACAACAATTCAAATTACCAGTGTCGGTAATGCCACCGAAAATGCAGTTTCTGAGCAACATACTCAAATTGATATTTTGGCATCAACCATGACAGAACTCGGTTCAAAAATTAGTGCCGTCGCCAAACAAACGCAGCAAGCTCATGAAGATACGCTGACTGTCGATAAAGAAGCGATTAAAGGGCAGGAAATCGTGACTCAAACCATAAAGTCAATAGAAAAAGTAGAGTATGAAGTTAATCAAGTCGCGCAAACCATTTCACAGCTTAATGAAGACACGGTAAATATTAGTCATATATTAGATGTCATTAGAACCATCTCTGATCAGACCAATTTATTAGCCTTAAACGCTGCCATAGAAGCTGCACGTGCGGGTGATTCTGGCCGAGGTTTTGCTGTTGTCGCCGATGAAGTGCGAGGCCTAGCCTCCCGCACAAATGCTTCAATTATCGAAATTGAAGGCCAAATAGATCAACTACAAAAAGCATCTAAAGGAGCCTTAGAGGCGATGAAAAATGCATCTCAACACACTAAAGATACGCTAAAACCAGCGAATGAAGCGGGTACTGCACTGCAAAACATCACCCGTCTTGTTACTGGTATCACTGAGTCTATTTCCGATATTGCCTCTTCGGCACAAGAACAAAGTGAAAGTGCTAATGCCATTCAACAAAGTACAGAACAAATTCGTGAAAGTGCCACCGCCTCTTCATTTAGTGCAAAAGCACTATCTGAATCCACTTATGATTTAGTCGGTTTAGCCACTGATCTCAGTAACTTAGCGGCTGAATACAAAACGATAGAAACCAAAGACATTACAGTTAGTGCTGCTACCAAAGAAGAAATTGACGATGCTTTCTTCTAGTTAAGTGATTTATTTATTGGTCACTAGGCATAAAAAAAGGGAGCTAAAAGCTCCCTTTTTATTCAACTTAGAAACTAGCTCAAAAACAAAGAGCTAAGAGTCTGATAACTAACTACTAAGCATCAGCAGCATCGTCTAACAAAGCTTT